>NZ_AKIS01000083.1:0-28558 GCF_000277005.1 Pontibacter sp. BAB1700
CCATAGAAGAATTATTTTAACTGTATTTTTTCAAGAATACAGCTTTTCAGTGATAAATACAATATCATGAAAATTTATTTAGTGAAATTATAGCGTGGGGTTCGCACTGGCGGTCTGAACCGAACAACTGGCTCAGGTAATCGGTAGGAAACCATCACTTCATGTGATGTTGGGGCCTTGGCCACTTTATTAAATGTTGTGAGATCTAATGCATATCCTACCCGCAGCGCGTTATCCTGCAACATCGCTATACCCACAAGCGCACTAACAGCTTCCTGATGCCGAAAATTCAATCCGCCCCAATATTTTTCATCAAATGTTATGCGGGCGCCTGCATCAAACGAAAATGTCTCTGTATCATGCTTTAAGAGGGCTGTAGGAGTGAGTACCAGCTGGTTGCTAAGCGGCAAATGGTAGCCGCCTGTCAGGTAGATGTGGTTCTCGCCGACTACCCGGCCGCCTCCTGTGTTATCGACGTCCATAAACTGGTAGCTGGAGCGCAGTAGATTGGTCACACCACCGCCTGCATAGAAGCGCTCTGATTCATACCAAAGTCCCGCGCCCATGTCAAACTTGGAATCGGAGCTATTGAATGGGATGTTTGGGTCGCCTTCGTCGATAAATCGGTAGCTGCCCTTTCTTATATTATTTATATTGCCCTGAACACCGATCCCTAACTTGCCTTCGCCCACATTCAGGTGAAAGGAGTAGGAGATGGCGGCTTGCTGAATGCGGGTGTTAGCGATCTGGTCCTGCACAAGCGTTATACCTACACCGCCCTTCAAAAGCCGCACCGGGGTATGAGCCGTCAGGAGCAATGTGCGTGGCGAACCGCCATCGTCAAAGGAGGCATCATAGTTCAGCCACTGGTAGCGGTAGATGGATTGTATTTCTGGACGGTTGGTTATACCTGCGTAAGCCGGGCTGATATACATGCCGTTGAATCCGTAGTGGGTAAACTGGGGCTGCTGCTGCGCCCAGGAGTTGAGGTGGCAGAAAAACAGCAACAAAACGGCAGGTATAATCTTTTTCATAGAATGTTGCAGCTAAGCATGCGTTAACTGGACGTTAAAGAGCCAGAGTTGAACCAAATATATATATTAAACAGTAAAACGCAAAAGCAAGCAGATGGTTGATTCTACTTGCCTTTGCGTTTTACTGTTTTAATCCTGCCTGTTTAAAAGCCTGATTTATTTCTTTTGGTTCTGGATGTACACCTCAATTGCTCCCGTCATGGATGGTGCGTTTGGCATCGGTGCCTCAATGTCTAGCTCCAGCCCTGCATCGCGCACTGCCTTGGCCGTGGTTGGACCAAAAGCTGCTATGCGGGTATTATTCTGCTTAAAGTCAGGGAAGTTGATAAACAGCGAGCTGATGCCTGATGGACTGAAGAAAGCGATGCAGTCGTAGGTTACATCGTCCAGATCCGACAGGTCGGCTGCCACTGTCTTATAGATAACCGCCTCCGTGTGCTTGATCTTATTTGTCTTCAGGAATCCCGGGATGTCGTCTTTGCGGATGTTAGAGCAAGGGTACAGGAACTTCTCGTTCTTGTGCTTCTTGATCACCTCAAAGAGATCTTTGGCTGTTTTCTCACCTACAAACAATTTACGCTTACGCAGGGTGATGTATTTCTGCAGGTAGTATGCCGTCTGGTCTGAAATACAGAAATACTTCATATCCGCAGGCATTTCTATCTTGCTCTCCTGGCATATTCTGAAAAAGTGGTCTACTGCGTTGCGGCTGGTAAAAATAACAGCCGTGTGCGACAGAATGTCCACCTTATCCTTGCGGAATTCTTTGTAGGAAACAGGCTCTACCTCAATAAACGCCCTGAAATCAACCTTAATGCCGTACTTTTCTGCTATCGAGAGATAGGGAGAGTTGTCAGTGGTTGGCTGTGGTTGCGTTACGAGTATACTCTTGATCGGAATACTGTGTCTTTCAGGATTTGCCCAAGCCTTTTCTTTACTTTCAGCCATAGAGTATGGAAGTCTGTTTTTATAATATAAGCCGCCCGCCGAAACCGTTGATTTTGTGTTTTTAAAAGTTAAACACGATAAACTTCAGCATAATGGCTAACGGAATCACTTCTGTGGCGCAAAGGTAAGAAAATAAATGCAAATTTATCACAGAAGTCTGCTTATTTACTGTCACAAACACACGAATAATCGTGATTACCAGCAACAAGAGTACCGCCATGCTCGAAACAGTGAGCACTGTGTCGGGAGCCACCTGGTTAAGCGAAAGGTATAGCAGCATCACCACTGGCAGAAAAAGGCCCAGAAACAACAGAGAACGCAGAAACTCACTGAATTGAACCTGCACGATCTGCTCCAACCCAAAAATATAACCCATCACTTTCAGGAAAAGGTACTTTAGCAGGATGACGGCAAAAATCAGGAAGGTATAGAACAGGATCTTGGTCGTGATATCGGACTCAGACACCGGAAAAAGACGGTTAAAGATCCGCACATGCTGCACATTGGTATGAATAGCTGCTATCAGAAGCGCCATGGACATCGAAAAAGCAACAATAAACAACACACCTGACCATGTACCAAGCGGCTTGGTCAGGATTCCCTCATCCAGAGACCTGGTGCGCCAGAAGGATTGCACCCCAAATACTGCCTGAAAATCGGAAGGGAAAGTCGTTTTAAGGCTACCGTACAGCAACCCGATCAGCAGCATGAAAATGATAAAGGCATTCTGATTCACATACTCCCGCAGCCGCACTGAGAAACTCCCCTGCATTGTTTCGTTATCGTTTCGCTCTGCCTGCACCCGGTTGCGAAAAGACCCGACATTGGGATGCTGCGACGGATGCCACACTGACAAAAGATAGCGACCATTTACAGGCTTCACCCGCTTATTCCACGTGGCCAGGTCAAAGGTATAGTTGGAGGTGGAGTCTGCCGTGAAGATCAGCTGGTTGTTCAGAAACAGGCACAGGTCTTTCTGAGCAGTAAATTCTATCACAAACGGCTTTGAGGGGGCCATAGTCACCCACTGGTGAACGGCACTGTAGCCGCCATGCAGAGCGGTGGCATAGGGCACCAGGTCACTGGATCCGGCATCGTATACCTGCCAGTTCCCGTTCAGGGTGTTCTTCTGCTCCAACGGCAGTACCTGTGCCTGCAATGGCCAGGTTAGCACCATTAACAGCAGCACGAGCCCTAAGCTATACCTTATGCGGTTTGTGAAATACACAGTCTGAATGAAAAAATTAGGGAAGCTATACCTTAAGAGTGCAGCACACCCTGCATTTGCAGCATGCTGATGTCAATAAGATGCTCATCAGTGATGGAATCGGGCACGAACACAAAGCGCTTGTCATAGATCTTGCCGTCGATGTAGTAGCTTACCCAGTATTCGTTGTTGAGCTTGAACACGGATGGGTCGATCACCTCCACCTGCACAAAGCTCTTGGCCTCTACACGCTCAAACATGTGCCGCAGCACAGAGGTTTTTACTTCTTCGTCTTCTATGGTGCCATAGCCTTTGGATGTGACAAACACATTTTCGAGCGCCACATTATTGTTGTTGATCAGGTACACGTTCCAGGTGCGCTCTTCTGGCGACTCGCCTGTGAAAGCAATGGCCACGGCCACCCCCTGAACCGGAGTGAAATCAATATCCTTCTTCATTTAATCTTTTGTAATGCTTGCCTCGAACAGGTTTGCCAGGTGGCCTTTGAGTTTCTCTTCTACTTCTGCCATTGGCAATTCGTGGCCCAGTTCCTTTGCCAGCGACGTTACCTGCTTATCGGTGATGCCGCAAGGTACGATGTTATTAAAATAATCTAAATCGGTGTTGATGTTAAAAGCAAAACCATGCATGGTCACCCATCGACTGCACTTCACACCCATGGCGCAGATCTTGCGCGGGTTTTTCTGCTCCACATGGTCCAGCCATACGCCGGTGAGGCCAGGTATACGGCCCGCTTCTATCCCGTAATCTTTCAAAGTCAGGATAATCGACTCTTCCAGAAAGCGCAGGTACTTGTGTATGTCTGTAAAGAAGTTGTCGAGGTCCAGAATAGGATAGCCCACGATCTGCCCCGGGCCATGGTAAGTGATGTCGCCGCCCCGATTGATCTTATAGAAAGTGGCACCCTTTGCCTTCAGGCCTTCTTCGTTGATGAGCAGGTTGGACTCGTGGCCGCTTTTGCCCAGGGTATAGACGTGCGGATGCGAGCAGAACAAGAGATAGTTAGGCGTGACTTCTTGTGCCTCGGGAGCCGCATGGCGGTTGCGGGCCTTCATATCCAGTATACCTGTAAAGAGCTTGTCCTGATAATCCCAGGCTTCCTTATAGTCAATTAGCCCCAAGTGCTCAAATTGTATAGTCTTATTCTGTGACACAGTTTTCCCCCTTATATTAAAGTATAGCCTAACAGTTGGCAACAGTGCCGGACAGGCGTCTATACCCTTAATTTTCAGCAAAGATACGGCCGCCCGGGGGCATACGCAAACAGCATCTTGACTGCTGCTAATAAAACCACCCGGTACAATTATAAGTTTAAAGCTCTTATGATGACTCCGCAAGCACCCCATCTCTCTACCGGCGCCAACGGCGAAGACCTGGCCTGCGACCTGCTGCACCAGAAAGGCTACCGTATTCTGCAGCGCAACCTGCGCATGGGCAAAGCCGAGATCGACATTATTGCCCGCCAGAACGATACATTGGTGTTTGTAGAAGTGAAAACGCGGACGAATGATGATTTTGGCTATCCGGAGGAGTTTGTGAACCGGCGAAAGCAACGCATGATCCTGAACGCAGCGGACTCTTACATCTTAAAAACAGGCTGGCAGGAAGACATTCGCTTCGATATCATTGCGATCACGATGAGCAGCCCGCCGGAGCTGTTCCACATCGAAGATGCCTTTCACTAACGGGCCGACGCGCGTTTATCCAGCTTGTCCTTTTCAAAGATAAGTGTGCCGTGACGGTCGTATTGCTTGACCAAGTATGGCTCTGACTGCGGTTCGTAAGGGGTTTTGGGATATTGGTACTCATATTGGCGGCGGGCTCTAAAATCGAAGTGCTTCACCCAGAGGCCTACTTTGCGCCCCTTTTGGTACTGCCCCATCCATTCCAGTTGACCATTTTCGTAGAAGCGGTAATAAGTGCCCTGCACCTCGCCATAGGCATAAGGGATTACTTCTTTTATCTTTTTTGTCCCTTCGTAATATTTCACCACAGCATCACGCAGGAAGCCTTTCTCAAAATGCTCTTTTGCTAACAGTATACCGTCACGGTTGTAGCGTTCCCAGCGCAGGTGCTTGGTACCTATATAAAAGTAGCCTTCTTCCACCACTTCACCGCCCTGCTCCTTTTTGTAAGGGCCGTGCAGTACTTTGTGCTGCTCGGGATTCAGTTCGCCGCGCGTCTTGTAAAGTTTGCGTCGCTTGGTGTCATAGTAGTATTTTTCGGGCGCGTAAGGGTCCGGTTGCTGAAACTCGGCCAGGTAGCTGAAAGACTCGATCACCTCCCGGTCGCCACGTCCGCCTGACTTCACAAAGCCACGGGCTACTCTGTCACCCATGAAATAGCGCTTGTCAGCTTTCTTCTTGCGCTTTTTCGGTTGCTTTTCCTCTACGTTTGCCAAGGAATCCCCTATTTGCACAGAAGGCTTGGCTGTATCGGCTAGAGCGATGGCTTCGGCTTTAGCATTTTGCTTTTCGGCTGCGCGGCTCAGGTTGTAGTCGCTGTTATAGGCAGTAGGTTTGCAGGCTGCAACACCTAGCACCACAGACAAAACAAGCCAGACAAGATAGAGCGTGTGCCTCATATGTTTTCGTTCAGATAAATGCGCTTCTGTTTTTCCTAAAAAGCTATACCTTGTTTAAGGTAACGTAAATATGCAGATAAATCATATACCTGCCAACAACCGGTTGGGCAGGTATAGTCCCTATAACTTTAAGTACGCACCCTTAGTTCATCAGATACCCCTAAACCAAAAGCGGCACCCAGTCGGGCGCCGCTTTTGTGCTGTTAAGTGTAATTTATGAAAAGTAATGTTATTCTTTGTCGATCAGGTCCACGCTGCGCTTCACAAAGGCCGTCAGGGCTGAGCCTGATAGCATATTCTGCGACAGCAGGGCAAGGTCAAAGGCCTGACGGGCGATGCGCTCCTTGTTGTCGTCTTTCGCCTTCAGGATGCGCTGGTTGATGCTGTGGTTGGCATTGATGGTCACGTTGTAGGTGTCCGGCATATTGCCCATGAACATCATACCGCCTCCGCCACTCTTGCTCATGTCCTTCATGCGGCGCATAAACTCAGGCAAGGTAATGATTACTGGTGCATCATCCGTAGCCATCGGCGCTACTTCTACCTGCATGTTCTGGTTGTTGATAGCCATTTCGTAGATCTTCTTCAAGTCCTCCTTCTCGGTATCGTTTAGCACGCTATCGCTTGCTTCGTCTTTCTCAATCAGCTTGCCGATCGTCTCAGAGTCCACACGCTTGAGTGAGGTTTTCTCCAGCTTCTGCTCCAGCATACCGATAAAGTGACTGTCGATGATCGAGTCCAGCTTCAGCACGTCGTAGCTACGGTTCTGAGCGGCTTCTACGAAGGCATGCTGTTTGTCGGCGTCGGTAGTATAGAGTAATACCAGCTGACCGTTTTTGTCGGTCTGGTTTGCCTGTGTCAGCGCCTTGTACTCCTCCAGGGTATAGTACTTGCCTTCGGTGTTCTGCAGCAGCACAAAGTCCTTGGCTTTCTCATAGAACTTGTCGTCGCTCAGCATGCCGTACTTAACGAACACGTTGATGTCTTCCCAGTTCTTTTCGAATGTCTCGCGGTCTTTCTTGAAGATCTCGTTCAGCTTGTCGGCTACCTTCTTCGTGATGTAAGTATTGATCTTCTTCACGTTGGAGTCGGCCTGCAGGAAGGAACGGCTTACGTTCAGCGGGATGTCCGGTGAGTCAATCACACCGTGCAGCAGCATCAGGAACTCTGGTACCACGTCCTTCACCTCGTCAGTAATGAACACCTGCTTCGAGTAAAGCTGAATCTTGTTACGCTGAATCTCGAAGTCGTTCTTCAGTTTCGGGAAGTAAAGGATACCGGTCAGGTTGAACGGATAGTCCACGTTCAGGTGAATCCAGAACAGCGGCGCCTCCGAGAATGGGTATAGTTCCTTGTAGAAGTTCTTGTAGTCCTCATCGGTCAGCTCCGAAGGCTGTTTCGTCCAGATCGGGTTCGGATTGTTAATGATCTCTCCCTCAAACTCCACAGGCACCGGCAGGAACTTGCAGTATTTATCAAGAATGTTACGGATACGGGCTGTCTCCAAGAACTCCTCAGAGTCAGATGCCACGTTCAGAATCACGTTCGTGCCGCGGTCTTCTTTATGCGCTGGAGCAATAGCAAACTCAGTGCTGCCGTCGCAGGTCCAGTGCGCTGACTCGGTTTCGTCTTTGTAGGATTTGGTAACGATCTCCACACGGTCGGCCACCATAAAGGCAGAGTAGAAGCCCAGACCGAACTGACCGATGATCTGGTTCTGCTCGCCGGCGTCTTTGTAGCGCTCCACAAATTCGGTAGCTCCAGAGAAGGCAATCTGGTTGATGTACTTCTTGATCTCCTCGGCCGTCATCCCGATACCGTTGTCGGAAATGGTGATGGTGCGGGCGTCTTTATCCACTTTCACGACTACTTTCAGCTCGCCCAGATCGCCTTTGTACTCGCCAATGGCGGACAGGCGCTTCATTTTTTGGGTGGCGTCCACGGCGTTACTCACGAGCTCACGCAGAAAAATCTCGTGGTCTGAGTACAGGAACTTCTTAATGATCGGGAAAATGTTTTCGGTGTGAATCGAAATATTACCTCTTTCTTCCATGTGCTATACTTTTAAAATCTATATTTTAATAAGTGATGTCTTCTGAATCGATGCCTTTGAAAAAGGAAACCGGTGTTTCTGCTCAAGCGCTTTCAAATCCTGTTCCACAGAAAACTTCGCCGCTCAATTGTGACATGATGGCAGAAAACTGGCTCTGTGAAACTGTTTCGGGTATAGCCTTGGGCTGTTTTGGCATATTTTTCGTGATAGTCCGGGCATAACTTAACAAGCAGTGCGTTTGTGCGTACATGCAACATTGGCAAAAAAGTCCTATCTTTGTTTTAAAGCCATGCTTTAGGTGTACCGTTTCACAACATATATCGCCCTCTTTCTGCTGCTGCTGTTCACGCGCGCCATGGTGCCGGATCAGTTGCTGCTGAGCCTGCACAGCCATGCCCACACCGAGCATGCGCATCCAGGCGATCAGAAAAATGCGCATGTTGAGAAAAAGCACAGCCACTGCCCGGTAGAAGATCTGTTTGGGGCGCCCTATCAGAGCGCTGCCATCGTCTATACCTTCAAGGCTCCTGTTATGCTGCCGGAGTATACAGCTCGGTATACCCACCATTCGGCTTTTGATTCTTTTGCCCGCCTCAAACTTCGCGGCCCGCCCGCACTCGGCTAAACCTTCCGCTCCCTTTCCAGTCTTACGGCGTGTCGCCTCTCCCGACATCTGTTTTCAGACTGGCTTATCAGTATAGCATACCTGCTGTTTTCTTATCGGCATCAGGTACTGTCTCCTGGTATTCCTATTATTTATTTTCCTGGCATTATGGCTGTACCTATACCTGTGGCTGCTTTTCAGTTGGCGGGTTATCGGCAGGCTGTAGCCAACACCTTATACCTAAACTTTACACAAACTGTGTATAGATCCAAATTCATAATCGTGCTCTTGTGGCAGCTACTCCTCATAGTTCCTATGGCGGTGGCGCAGGGGCAGATGTACTTCGACGGCGACGACCGGAGCAGGACTGCGGTCTTACCCTTTCGGGCAAGGTGCTGGACCATGACACCCGGGAGCCACTCATTGGCGCTACTATTTACATAGAAGAGCTGCAGCGTGGCACTTTGTCCGATGAGTATGGCAATTACCATTTTCATCACCTGTGCCGGGGTAGTTATACCCTCAAGGTCACTTATATCGGCTATGTGATGGAGCGGCCTACGCTCCGCATGACCACTTCTACAGTGCGCAATCTCACGCTGCACGTAGATGCGCGGCAGCTCAAGCAGGTCGTGATCACGGGCGAGCGCCTGACCGAGGAGGCACAGTCTGCGGGTACACTTTCCGGGCGGGAACTGGAGACGACACGCGGCCTTTCACTGGCCGAGTCGTTGCAAAACCTCTCGGGGGTGTCTACTATGCAAACCGGCCCAACTATCTCAAAGCCTGTTATCCACGGCTTGCACAGCAACCGCATTCTGCTGCTCAACAATGGCGTACGCCACGAGGGGCAGCAGTGGGGGGCAGAGCATGCACCAGAGATCGACCGTTTGTGGCCTCTGAGCTGAAGGTGGTGAAGGGAGCTGCCGGCGTGCGCTACGGTGCCGATGCCATCGGCGGAGTGGTGCTCGTGGAGCCAAAGGCGCTGCCTGACACAGCCGGCGTGAGCGGCGAACTGAACCTGCTGGGGTCCACCAACAACCGGCAGGGGGCTGTTTCGGCCACTGTAGAAGGTAAACCCGCCAGTATACCTGCACTTAGCTGGCGCCTGCAGGGAACTGCCAAGCGTGCCGGAAATGCCCGCACAGCCGATTATTATATGCAGAACACAGGCTTCCAGGAACTCAATTTCTCGGGAACGCTAGGGTATAAGAAGGAAAATTACGGGGCGGAAGTGTTTTACAGCCAGTTCAACACGAAGCTGGGTATTCTAAAGGCTTCGCACATCGGCAACCTGACTGATTTAGAGAATGCCATCGGGCGGGAGCGGCCCGAGCAGACCAGCTACGACTTTACCTATACCATCGATCGCCCATACCAGGACGTGAGCCACCATTTGCTCAAAACAAAAGCTTACTGGGACACCGGCAATGCAGGCAGACTGGAGTTTGTCTACGGTCTGCAGCGTAACATCCGGCAGGAGTACGACCTGCACCGGGCATCGAGCGCCGACCCTGAGCTGACACTGGACATTACCACGCATACGACCGAAGCAGTTTGGGAGCATGCGCCAGTAGGCAATCTTACGGGTTCGGCGGGTGTGAGTACCATTTACCAGAACAATACCTACCAGGGGCGCTACTTCATTCCGTTCTTCCGCAATTTCACGGCGGGGGCTTTTGTGAGTGAGAAGTGGCGCAAAGACAGACTGCAACTCGAAGGCGGTGTACGCTACGACTACAAAAAACTCAATATCACGAAGCGGGAGCGAAACTCTGACATTATCCGGCCGGAGTACCAGTTTCACAACGTTTCGGGTACCCTGGGTGCTTTGTATGACGTGGGCTACCACCTCACATTTGGCTTGAGCGCTACCTCAGCCTGGCGGGCGCCGGGGGCGAACGAACTGTTCAGTGACGGTGTGCACCATGGCTCAGCCAGTTACGAGCGCGGCAATCGCGACTTGAACTCTGAGCAGGCTTACAACTTCGAGGCTTCGGTTACCTACTATGGCAACCAGCGCCTGAACGGCAAGCTGAGCGTGTACAATAACTTCATTAACGACTATATTTACCTAGCACCGGTGCAGCCGCCGACACTCACCATTCGAGGGGCTTTCCCGACGTTTGAGTACAAGCAGGCAGATGCCATCTTCAGAGGTATAGATCTGGACCTGGAGTATCGCTTTACACCGCAGCTATACCTGGAGTCGCGCACTTCTATAGTACGTGCCCGCAACCTGGACCTGAACGACCACCTGGTGGGTGTGCCAGCGGACAGGTATAATAACATGCTGCGCTTCGACACGGATCGCCTGGCAGGTATAGGCAATACCAGCGACACATACTTTGCGCTGGGTGGCACCTATGTGGCTGAGCAAACCCGCGTGCCTACCGTGGCCGAGCAGGATTACATGGCCCCGCCAGCGGGTTACTTCCTGCTTAACCTGGAGGCAGGCACTACGGTACAGCTCGGGCGACAGCCGGTGGAGTTGGGTATTACGGGCAGCAACCTGCTCAACACCGCTTACCGCGATTACCTGAACCGCTTCAGGTACTTTACTGACGATATGGGACGCATGCTGCTGTTCCGCGTGAAACTTCCGCTCAACTTCAGCGGTCGCTAGCCTATTTCGGCTTTATCGTTCAAATTTCATTTCAAACCAAAAAAGACTTTTTATCATGAACAAAATATTCAGACCATACCTGACACTAGCACTTTTCGGATCACTTGTAGCTTTTACCTCTTGCGACGACCATGATCATGAACCGCATGACCACGAGGAGGAGCTGATCACGACCGTGATGCTCACCATGACGCCGCAGGATGGCGGCCAGGCCATCACTGCCACTTACCGTGACCTAGATGGTGACGGTGGACAAGCCCCTGTGTACACTCCGGAAAACGTGGTACTACAGGCAGGCAAGGTATACAACACCACCATCACGCTGATGGACGAGTCGCACCACGAAGAAGATTTGACAGCAGAGATCAGGGAGAAAGGCAGCGAGCACCAGTTCTTTTTTGAGCCATCACCGGCTACACTGCTTACCGTGACAACTACAGACCGCGACAGCAATGGCCGCCCGATTGGCCTGGAGAACACTATCCAGACATCTTCAAATCCGCAAGCAGGTAAACTGAGGGTAGTGCTCAAGCACCAACCAGGCGGCTTAAAGACGGATAACAGCAACATCAGCACAGGTGGCACCGATGCGGATGTGCAATTCAACATTACATTACAGTAAGAAGAATCTATTTAGAACAGGCATTCAGATGGATGCCTGTTCTTATTTTCCCTTGATTTGCCACATATTTTGCCATCACAGCACCAGCAATAACAAGCTAAGCTGAATTGGCGTAATCGGGGTATTAGGCATAGACCAACAAGGCTATTCTTACAAAACTGTCGTATATTTGGCCAAAAGGCTATATATTTAAGTTCTAATTTATATCTATTACAACGAAATTCATTACTTATGAACAAGCTATTGAGGCCGTACATGGCTTTTCTGTTAATGGGGACCTTATTATTTACCACTTCATGCAAAGACGATGACCAACCAGGTCCGGATGAAGAAGAAGAGGTGATCACTGCTGTCACGATCTCGCTAACGCCAACAGGCAAAGGCCAGGATGCAGAAGCTACTATCAGCACGATAACAGGCACCCAGGTTCAGAATGCTCCCCTTACGCTAAGACCGGGCACAGAGTATACTGCCGTGGTGACATTAACTGATGAAAGCAAGACGCCAGTAGCTGATATGACTGCCGAAATCCGCAATGAGCGTGACGAGCACCTGCTTGTGTATACCTTTACGCCTGATGCAGGCAGCAATGCCACTGTGAACGTAACCATCACGGACATGGACCAAAACAACCGTCCTGTAGGGCTGGAGTCAACTGTGACAACTGGCGCAGGTACTGGCAACGGCAAACTGAAAGTAGTACTGAAGCACCAACCGGGTGGACTGAAGACAGGCACAAACACCACCGCTGGCAGCACAGACATTGATGTTGATTTTAATGTGATCGTGGCAAACTAAGCTACTTCGATTAAAAGCATAAAAAAGACCGCAACAGGTATAGCCTGCTGCGGTCTTTTGTTTTCTGGCTCTTTTTAAGCTACGCAGGTAATCCGCAGCGAAGCTCACCATTGTCGTACACAGGACTGCTATACCTGCTTTAACGGCCGAGCAGTTGTTGTCCCATCAGCATCTGAATGGTTTTGCCGATACGGTTGGCTCTTGTCTCGGGGCGCTTGGCTTCCTGTATGGCCAGCACATGCTCCTTGCGGTGCGTAAAGGCCAGCTTTTCAAAAGTCTCCAGCAACCCGGCTGACTCCAGTGCCTCACGCAGGTCCTGCGGAACTTCCACTGTTCTGCTCTTGCGGTCTATACCTGGGGCGTCTACTCCAAATTTAGAGGGAGCACTTCGTTCCGACTCGTGCTTAAAACGCAGCGAAGACCAGGTATCGTCCACCGCCACCTGCCGGACAGGAGCGTACCCCAGCCCCGACACAGCCTCCCAGCCATTGTCGCGGTTCAGATCCGACTTTACCCCCGACGATTTCTTTGGATAAGCCACCCACAGCATGCCATTGCGCTTGAGCGATGGTACAGCCAAGGGTACATAGTAATTTAACTCCTTACTATTGGTAGCAAAAACCTGCACGGCATCATACTCCACACCTTTTTCAGGAGAAGTATGGGTGGTAATACCCTGGCTATGCAATGCTTCAGCTATACCTGCCTGCGCATTGAGCACCAGCACCTGCCATTCTGGTTTTAAATTTAATTTCCTGGCTATATCCTGCATGTTGGTTTCTGTTTGGATCGAACACACTAATCTAAGGGAAATCGTCAAAAGATTACACCTCCACGGCCAGGTCTTTCACAATTATCATCAAAACGCTATATTTAAAGCAGTCCTAACCTGCACCTTATGCCCACCCTGCAATCATCTCCTCAAAAGCACTACCTTTTTAACACAGCCGTAATCGTAGCGGCCCTGGGCTACTTTGTCGACATATACGACCTGGTGCTTTTCAGCATCGTGCGAATACCCAGCCTGCAGTCGCTGGGTGTAACGGATCCTACCGCCCTACTGGAAGACGGTGTGATGCTGCTGAACATGCAAATGGCCGGTATGCTGCTGGGCGGTATAGCCTGGGGTGTGCTGGGCGACAAGAAGGGAAGGCTATCGGTGCTTTTCGGCTCAATCTTTCTTTATTCCATTGCCAATATCCTCAACGGCTTTGTAACCACTATACCCATGTATGCGGTGCTGCGATTTGTAGCGGGCGTTGGCCTGGCCGGAGAGTTGGGCGCAGGTATAACCTTGGTATCAGAGGTGCTGCCGAAGGAGAAGCGCGGCTATGGCACCATGGTAGTAGCCACCATTGGCATATCGGGGGCCATACTGGCAGGTATAGTCGGCGAGTACTTTGGCTGGCGCACGGCTTACTTCATCGGCGGCGGACTGGGCATGCTGCTGCTCCTGCTGCGGGTGGGGGTTTACGAATCAGGCATGTTCAACAACCTGAAGCAGACCAATGTGACACGTGGCAATTTTCTGTCACTCTTTACCAATGCCAGGCGTTTCTGGAAGTACCTTAAGTGTATTCTGATCGGGGTGCCGATCTGGTATGTGGTAGGCATCCTCATTACCTTCTCGCCTGAGTTTGGCGTGGCCTTGGGTGTGAAAGACACGGTATCGGCGGCGCGGGCTGTTTCCTTCTGCTACCTTGGCCTCGTGTTCGGCGATTTTGCCAGCGGTTTCCTGAGCCAGCGCTTCCAGAGCCGACGAAACATTGTGCTGGCATTCCTGCTGCTTACGGGCATTTTCGTCGGCGTGTACCTGTTGGGCAGGGAGTTCAGCCTGACAGCCTTCTATACCTTGTGTGTGGCACTGGGATTTGCCGGGGGATACTGGGCCGTGTTTGTGACCATAGCAGCAGAGCAGTTCGGTACCAATATCCGTGCTACGGTTACCACCACGGTGCCTAACTTTGTGCGGGGAGCAGTCGTGCCACTCACCATTGCCTTTACTTATCTCAAAGACGGTGTCGGGCTGGTACCAGGCGCCATACTACTGGCCGTGCTCTGCCTGGCCATTGCCATCTACTCTATCCTGACGCTGGACGAAACCTATGGCAAAGACCTGAATTACATGGAGCCGCTGTAATCGCTGGCAGTATCAAGCATTGAGCTATAGCACATCGGAGACTGCATGTATACCTTGCCACATGCGTTACTGCTTGCCTATTGCCGCATTCACAGGTTAAGCATTTCAGCAAATTTTCAGCGCTATACCTTACAAAAAGCTGCCGAAATCGTAATTTTGAGTATGATTATATACAACGTAACTATTAACATCGACAACAGTGTGGCCGAAGAGTGGCTGGACTGGATGAAGAGCACGCACATACCGGAAGTGATGGCAACAGGCTATTTCCTGAACAATCAAATTGCCCGCCTGCTGCACGAGGAGGACAATGGCGGCACTACCTATGCCGTGCAGTATACCTGCCGTAACCTGGAAGACCTGGAGGAATACCAGCGCGAACATGCCCCGGAGCTGCAAGCCAAGGTGCTGGAGCGCTATCCGGAAAAATTTGTGGCCTTCCGCTCTTTGCTGGAGATTGTAGGCCGGGATGTGGAGAAAGATCAGTAAATCAACCTCTCCTATCAGCAAACAGGCCCGTGCTATACCTGAGCACGGGCCTGTTCTTATTTAGCTGGGTTGGTAAGTGTCCGCGCAGGGTATAGCTATTACCAGATTCGCTGCATTTATGCTTCTGCAGGCCGCCTGAATCATGCCATACCTTAGTCCGCGGTGTAAGTTTTGATCTGCTCTTCGGTCATGTTGCAGTTTATCCACTCGCCGTCAAGGTTGGCACCTATTTTCCTATAGAAAGCAATTGCTGGTTCGTTCCAGTCCAGCACCTGCCACTTCATGCGCTTGGCACCTATCTCCTTCGCCTCGCGGGCCACGGCATTGAACAGCATTTTGCCAATGCCACTGCGGCGCAGGCGCTCGGTCACAATCAAGTCCTCCAGAAACAGCATCTTGCCTTTCCACGTGGAATAGGCAATATAATAAAGTGCTATACCTACAATGCCCTCTTCCGTTTCGGCCACAAAGAATCTAAAGATCGGATTCTCCCCAAAGCCGTCCCAATGCATATCCTCCAGCGTGTTGGTCACTTCGTCTGGCGCTTTTTCATATACCGCCAGCTCTTTAATTAAACTGTGTACCTGTGGCAGGTCATCTATGGTTCCTTTTCTGATGTTTAGCATTTGTCTGAATCAGGATTTTGAGGATTAGTGAAGATTTTCAGGATTAATCATGCTGTAGTTAAGCGCTGACCTCACAGTATCATTTAGATCTGTGAGTGTCTTGTTGCGACGAAGAGATTCCGTTCGGAACAAGTATACCAAACTGCCATACCCAGGCAGCCACTACATAAACCCAGGTATAGCGCTACAGCTAGCACAGACACTCACAGGTTTGGGAAACACTGTGAGGTCTTTTGCGCAACGGCTGTTGCAATTTAGTCGAAATTTTAACTTTATACCTCCCCAACCCTCAAACTCCTCAACTCCCAAACTTAGTTCTCGCCTGCACCAGTTCTTTGCCCGACTCGATGCTCGTAAGTTTATGCAGAAACATATCGGCCTCCTCCGCTGGTCCTGCCGTGGCAAGCACAGTATCGCCAAGCGTACTTTCTGCTTTGAAGATAATATCTATTTCCCGTAGCTGCTGCGTTGTGAGTATTTCAGTTGATAAGGTTTCCAGCGCCCATTGCAGGTAGCGGGTGTTGGTGACGTGGCGGTTCAGGTCGATGTCGTGCCAGCGGACAGGCATTTGCTCCTCATACCTGATCTCTTCCAACTGCGGCAGTTTCCCTTTGGCAAAAGGCAATGGCTCCTCACCGGGCACCACTTCCACAGCTGTGATGAAATCGGGGACAGACACCATCTGGCGCTTCACCACATCCATCACCAGCCACACACTTGTCGCCTGCCCCAGCAGCTCCCGGTCGGCGCCGTATACCCTGAAGTCGCGGTGCAGGAACACCCGCTCCCGGCCAGAGGCCCAGGTTTCGACCGTAATCTTTTCGCGGTGCCGGGGGTAGCGAAACATCTCGACGCGCATGCGCTGCAGCACCCAGGTCAGGCCTTGTTCCAGCAGCTCGTACATGGAGATGCCCATGGTGGCTGTGTTGTCCCAGGCGGCTTCCTGCATGTACCCGACCAGTGCTGGTAAAGTCGCCTGCCCGTTTTGATCGGTTTCGGTGGAGCGCACGGTAAACTCGCTTTGCCCGGTTACTGATTTCATAGCGTGTAGAATGGTTCGTGTTGCAAGGTACGCAAGAATCAGGGAGGGGGCCAGGAGGTAGCGGTATAAAAAAAGCACATCGGAAGGATGTGCTTTTCTATTTTAGCATAAAGGCTGATTTAAATGGAAGAGCCAATAGCGACACCAAAGAACATGGCCAGCAGCGCCAGCGCATAAAATCCAAGGAAGACGATTGTAAGAACACCCATAAATTTGAAGAGGGACTTTAAATTCTTGAATGACGCTGCAATTGTCTCTTCGTCTCCAGTCATAAGACCTGTCTGCATATTGCTCGAAAACCTGTACAGGTATAAAACTGGCAACAAATAAAGCGCAGCAAACAAAAGATAGAACAGGCTCAGGAAGGTGCCACTAATGGCTCCACCGCCAAGGCTAGCTCCCATAGTTAAGGCTATTACCCCGAACAGGACCATGATGCCAACGCCTACAAAACCAATTATCGCTAAGAACTTGCCCCACTTTGCCGTGTTCTGCAAGAAATCTCTTGATTCTAAATTAATGCTTAACCCTTGAGGCTGCTCGTTGTAAAATTCTGTGTCCATTCAATTATTGTTTAAGGTTAATTGATTATCTAAATATAAGGATACAGCTATAGAAATCAAATGGAACAGAGGTGTGGCGCGAAACAAAAAAGCCAGCACCGCATTTCTGCAGCACTGGCTTTTCGTGATTCAGTTATCAGCTATACCTGTTATGGTTGCTGGTTTGCATACGGGTTCACACCCATGTTCTTGTACAGGAAGGCCCATGTATCAGCCCACTCCTGAATTACGAGTGACGTAGGCTTGCCGGCACCATGACCTGCACGCACATCGATGCGAATCAGGTATGGGTTGCCCGGAGCACCTTTATCCTGCAGTTCAGAGATGAACTTGAAGGAGTGCGCTGGCACTACACGGTCGTCATGGTCAGCGGTTTTCACCAGCGTGGCTGGGTACTTCACGCCTTCTTTGAGGTTATGCAGCGGCGAGAAGGTATACAGGTTCTTGAACTGTGCCTCGTCTTCTGATGAGCCGTACTCCGGTACCCAGGCCCAACCGATCGTGAACTTGTGGAAACGCAGCATGTCCATTACACCCACGGCAGGCACGGCTACTTTGGCCAGCTCAGGACGCTGTGTCATGAAGGCACCTACCAGCAGACCACCGTTTGAGCCACCGCCCACGGCCAGTTTCTCGCTGGAGGTATACTTGTTGTCGATCAGGTACTCGGCTGCCGCAATGAAGTCGTCAAATACGTTCTGCTTGTTCGGCGTCATACCAGCCTTGTGCCAGTCTTCGCCGTACTCACCGCCACCGCGCAAGTTTGGCATGGCGTATACGCCGCCGTTCTCCAGCCACAGCATGTTAGCGATGCTAAAGCTTGGCGTAAGCGAGATGTTGAAACCGCCGTAAGCGTACAGGTAGGTCGGGTTGTTGCCATCCAGCTTCAAACCTTTCTTGTGCACGATGAACATCGGCACTTTGGTACCGTCCTTCGAGGTATAGAACACCTGCTTGGTTTCGTAAGCTTCGGTGTCCACGTCCACTTCGGTCTTGCGGAACAGCGTTACTTTGTTGCTGGCCACTTCGTAACGGAAGATGGTTGGCGGGTACGTGAATGACGTGAAGGTAAAGAAGGTTTCTTTGTCGTCTTTCTCGCCGCTGAAGCCACCTACTGTACCAATGGCTGGCAGTTCTACTTTGTTCATTTGCTTGCCGTTGGTGTCGTACACCACCACTTCGCTGGCAGCATCTTTCATATAAGAAGCAATGATGCGACCGCCTACTAATGACACGCCTGTCATCACGTTCTCGTTCTGCGGTACCACTACTTTCCAGTTCTGCTCCTGCGGCTTTTTCGGGTCGATAAGCACCAAACGGTAGCGTGGGGCATTTTTGTTAGTGCGTACCAACAGCTTGTCGCCTACGTTGTCCACCACGTTGTATTCTGACTCAAAGCTATCTACAATCGGCTTTATAGTAGACTTCGCATCTGTCAGGTCACGGTAGTACAGGGCGTTGGCGCCAGCTGCACCTTCCGACACGTTCAGAATCAGGAAGCGCTCGTCGTCGGTGGTCTGACCATAGTAGTTGCGGAGCGGCTTGGTTTTGTCTTCATACACCAGTTGGTCCTGGCTCTGCGGTGTGCCTATTTTGTGGTAATACACCTTGTGGTACTCGTTCTTATTGGCCAGTTTGTTGCCTTCGGTCGGGGCGTCGTAGCGGCTGTAGAAGAAGCCGTCTTTATGCCAGCTTGGCCCCGAAAACTTCACCCACTCCACTTTGTCGTCGAGCTTCTTGCCTGTGGCCACCTCCATCACCTCGTAGGTGTTCCAGTCAGAGCCACCGCTTGAGGTGCCATAAGCCACATACTTGGCATCTTTGTCAAAAGAAAGCGCTGTAAGAGCAACCGTGCCGTCGTTAGAGAATTTGTTCGGATCGAGGAACACTTTCGGTTCGCTCTCCAGGGAATTCTGCACGTATAGCACGCTCTGGTTCTGCAGACCGTCGTTCTTATAGAAGTAGTATTTTCCGCCTTTCTTGAATGGTGCGCCATACTTCGGGTAGTTCCAGATCTTAGTCAGACGTTCTTTGATCTGGTCGCGGAACTCGATGTCTTCGAGGTAATCAAAGGTAACTTTGTTTTGTGCCTCTACCCACTGGTCCACTTCTTCGTTATGGGTTTCGAGCCAGCGATACGGGTCGGCTACCTTCGTGCCGAAATAATCATCTACATGGTCTACTTTCTTAGTTTCCGGGTAATTCAGTTGGGTTGCAGCCGTTGCAGGGGCTGTAGTCGTGGTTTCGGTATTCATGCCAGTGGCGGTATTCTCGGTTTGGGTGGATTTGCAGGCCGAGACAGCGGTCAGGCCGCCTGCCAGCAATAGAACAGTTGATTTTTTCATTGTTTAGAACCGTCAATTTTAAGGTTGAGTTACGGAAAAGCTAAGATAGCAATTAACCTGAATCAGGCTATACCTGTCGTTTAACAGTGCTTATACCTATAAAGTTGCCTTGGTAGACGTAGCAGCTTTTGAGTTTAAGGTCAGTACCACATCTGACAAGCCTGTGTTATGGTTGAGTTCGCAGCGTCGGGCGCTATACCCTGATCTTGTATGGATGCTGCCACAAGTAGCCGTCAAAAGGATGAAACAGCACCAGTATAACAGCGATCATGCCTCCTGAAAGCAATGCTTGCACCACAGTGAAGGGGGTACTTTCCTTTTTGCTTTATTATCAGTTGGTTCCAGCCGAAAAATCTTTGTGGGCAGCATGTACAAGCGATGCATCTGCGCATTACATTTGCTGGCTTTTTATACAAAGGTTTTTATTCAGATTTAGATGATGGAAGAAGTAGAAGAGGAGAAGTTTTTACAGAAGTTCGAACAGATAGCCGATCGCTTATCTGATAAGGGCTATGCGATCATCGACAATTTTCTGGAGCCCGACGAGGTACGCAATCTGCTGGAGGTACTGCAACACCATCAGGAACAGGGCACTTTCAAAAAAGCAGGCATCGGCACGGCAGACCAGTTTACAGTGGACAGGCAGGTACGCGGCGACTATATCCGTTGGATTGAGCCATCGCAGGCGCTGCCGCCAACGCAGGTATTCCTGGACCGCATGCACGAGGTGATGCGCTACATCAACCGCACCTGCTTTCTGGGACTAAAGGATTTTGAATTCCACTTCACGGTATACCCGCCAGGCACCGTGTACCAGCGCCACCTTGACCAGTTCCAGACAAATGACCACCGGCGTCTGTCGTTTATCTGCTACCTCAACGAAGATTGGCAACCTGAGAACGGTGGTAATCTGCGCCTATACCTGCCTAAAGATGATGGCTCGGAAGAAGAGGTGGATGTGCTGCCCATTACCGGTCGTCTGGCCTGTTTTCGCGCCGACATCATCCCGCACGAGGTACTCGCCGCTAACCGTCACCGCTATAGCCTGACTGGCTGGATGCTGGATCAGTTGAACGAGCTGACATTTTTGTAGAATCGGCGCTTTGAAGAACACAAAGGCCAGTCGGCGAAGGGCAAAGTATTGTTGAAAGTTTTTTATCCTTTGCTGCACGGTCTTCCGTGGAGTAGCGCGGCTACTGCGCAAAGTTAATTTCTGTACTGTCCCCAATGTTGAGGCTATGGCTTAGTCCTTTAAAACTGGCATCGGAGCCAATGATGGAGTCGTGCATCACGGCGTTTTGCAGTTCAGAGTAAGCCCCAATGATAGAGTTGCTCAGTGAGGAGCGCGAGATGGTGGTATTATCGCCGATCGCTACATTGGGACCGATGATGGAATGTGTGATATTGCAGTTAGAACCGATGCTCACAGGCGGAATGATGATGTTGCCGGGATACTCGCTTGAGTAATCCAGCTCCCGGAAGCGGGAGTGCCGCAGCAGTTTCGCATTGGCTTCCAATAGTGTCTCTTTGCGGCCGCAGTCAAACCAGTTGTCCACGTTCCAGGTCACCATTCTCTCTCCCTGCCGGATCATGTGCATCAAGGCATCGGTGAGGTGATATTCGTTATGGGTGCGTATGTTTTCGGTGATGATATGCTCGAGCGAGCGCACCAGTTTTTCAGGCTGCATGATCTTATAGAGCCCCACCAGCGCAAAATTTGACTTCGGAATTTTTGGCTTTTCGACTACCTTCACGATGTACTCGTCCATACCCACCTCCGTCACCCCAAAAAGCGAGGGCTTGGCCACTTTCTTGACGCCAAGCACCGACTTAGGAGAAGCAATAATAGCGGGCAGATCAGCCTCTACGATGTTGTCGCCCAGCATAATGAGCACACTGTCTTCGTGGCGATAGGTTTCACGGGCGATCCAAAGCGCATGTCCCAAACCCTCCCGCGGCTCCTGCACCACAAACTCTGCACTGATCTGAGGATACTTCTGACGCACGTAGTTTTCGACCTTGTCGCCAAGGTAGCCGATGATGAACACATAGTCTTGTACACCCGCCTGTATCAGTCGCTCCACAATGTGCCCCAGTATCGTATTGTCCGCCACCGGCACCAGCGATTTAGGCTGTGTGTGCGTGTGCGGACGGAGTTTAGAACCAACACCAGCGACAGGAATAACGACTTTCATATACTACACTTTTTCAGCAATATAGTAATTTTTGATTAGAGTTTTGAGGATTAGGGGGAGTAGTATAGTGTTTTAGCAATTTCACAACGTCATACTATGTTTTCCGTAATCATATCGCTTAGCTTTGTACTTATATCGTATACAAACTATACCCTCCCATAAACATGAAAAAAATCTTCTTTTACCTGATCGGATTTGTCATTCTGGCCTCTCAATCTTCTTGCGGTTACAACACCATGGTGCAGAAAGATGAGACCGTAGAAACCGCATGGGCCAACGTTCAGAATGCCTACCAGCGCCGTGCTGACTTGATACCAAACCTGGTGAATACTGTAAAGGGTGCTGCCAATTTTGAGCGCGAACCCTCGAGAGCGTGATCAATGCCCGCGCCAAAGCAACCAGCGTACAGCTCAGCGCCGACGACCTGACGCCAGAGAACCTGCAGCGCTTCCAGGCTGCCAGAACGAACTGGGTGGTGCCCTGAGCCGCTTGCTCGTGTCTGTGGAGCGCTATCCTGAACTGAAGGCAAACCAGAACTTCCTGGAGCTGCAGGCACAGCTGGAAGGCACCGAAAACCGCATTTCGGTGGAGAGGCGTAAGTTCAACGAGGCCGTACAGGACTACAACACCACGGTGCGTTCCTTCCCTAACAACCTGATGGCAGGCATTTTCGGCTTTGAGCGCAAAGGTCACTTCCAGGCCGACCCAGGTGCTGAACGAGCTCCTACGGTGCAGTTTTAAAGTATAGATTGTTGATTGTTAGTTGCTGATTGCTTTCCCTGCGAGAGTAAAAACAATTAACAATCAGCAATAAACGATCAACAATTCAAGTCATGCCTAAAGATACCATAACCGAATCGGATGAAAAGGTCATCATGGAGGCCATTCAGGAGGCGGAGCGTAACACGTCCGGTGAAATCCGTGTGCACATAGAGAACAACTGCGAAGGCGATGTGCTCGACCGTGCCACAGAAGTGTTTGCCCAGCTCCACATGCACCTGACCAAGCAGCGCAACGGCGTGCTGTTTTATGTGGCCATCAAAGACCATCAGTTTGCCGTATTGGGCGATGCAGGCATCAATGCCATCGTACCCGACCACTTCTGGGAAGACATTACCGCCGAAGTGATCTCCCACTTCAAAAAGCAGGAATACGCCGCCGGTCTTGCCAAAGGCGTTATCATGGCGGGTGAGCAACTCAAATCACACTTCCCGTACGACGACAAAGGCGACCTAAACGAACTGAGCGACGACATATCGTTCGGAAAATAACGCACCATGAAACGATCCATTCTGTTCCTATACCTTACTTTGTTAAGTACCCTGGCGGTAGCCCAGAGCGATGATTTCCCGCCAAGGCCCAACCCACCTCGATTGGTAAACGACCTGGCCGGCATTCTGAGCCAGGGCGAAATACAGTCACTGGAACAGAAACTGGTCAATTACAACGACACCACCTCTACCCAAATCGCGATTGTCACCATCAAATCCATAGGCGACTATGACGCAAACCAGTACGCGGCCGAACTGGGTGAGCGGTGGGGCGTGGGCGGCAGCAAGAACGACAATGGCTTAGTTATACTTGTAGCGCTCAATGAACGCAAAGTGGCCATTCAGACAGGCTATGGCATGGAGCACATTATACCTGACGCCATTGCCAAACGCATTACCGAGCGCACACTCAAACCAAATTTTCAGCAGGGAGAGTTTTACAAAGGATTGAATGAAGCGACGAACCTGATCATTAGCCTGGCCAGCGGGGAGTACCAGGCCGATCCGCAGGCCAGCCAGGGCGAAGGCGAAGGGCCGTCACTGATGGCCATTATCCTGATCGTGATCGTGCTGGTATTCGTTATGTCGCGCTTTAAGGGTGGCGGCGGCAGAGGAGGCCGCGGTGTGCGCACACTCGGGGGACCTATCCTGGGGCCAGGTTCTTTTGGCACTTTCCGTACTGGCGGCGGCATGTTCGGCGGAGGAGGTGGCTTTGGCGGCGGGGGCGGTGGCTTCGGCGGTTTTGGTGGCGGCTCTTTCGGCGGAGGCGGTGCCAGCAGCAGCTGGTAAGCTGCTATACCCGCAGGTTTCCGTCGGGTTATTACCTCAACACTGCCCGCAACATACTCGTACAAGCGGTGTTGCCATGAACATATGATTCTGGCTTTCTTATCGTTACAGAAAGTATAGCTCCCCAAAAATTAGTACCTTTGCAAGTGGAGGGGAATCTGCGCGCATGAAAATAAACAACGGAAACATAAAATCGAAGGTCGTTATTGGCTTTACACTGGCGCTTTCGGTGGTGGTTTTTGCCATATACCTTACATATAACAGCTTCACCCAACTACTCAGCTCCGTCAATGTGCTGGCGGAGCCAAATGCCAAACTAGCCAAGCTACAGCACACCCTCGCTGACATTGCCACAGCAGAAAGCGCTATCCGGGCTTATACCCTCACCACTGAAGACAAGCACTTCCGGGAGTACCTCGACAACCTGGGCAACATCAACAGCCAACTCGACTCGCTCTGCTCGCTCATGCAGGACAATCCGGCCGAACTGGCTCAGATCGACTCGGTGTCAACCTTGCTGCTGGCTCAGAGAAAGAGCCTGGAGGAGCACGTGAATAACAAAAAACAGCAGCGCGGCAATAACGCCTATACCGATAAAGCGCTGAAACAGATTGCCTCAGCAGCCTCCCGGCAGCCTGCCACTACCACGATCAACCAGCGCACCAAGACAATCATATCAGACAGGCTGACCTACAATACGGACTCCGTCACCAGCAGACCTGCCCAAAGCGAGAGTAAAAAAGGTATATTGCAAAAGCTCTTTGGCAAACGCAACGAATCCAAACAGCAGGAGCCGCCTCAGCCTGTAGTGGTTCCACAACTGAATGTAAAGCAGGAATATACCGCCGATACCAGCAAAGCAGTCCCAACCAACATGGCGTCCATTGCCAAAGTGCGCGTTGTGCTTAAAGATGTGGAGCGTGAGCTACAGCAGCAGCAGGATGCCATAGTAGCCAAAGAGCTGGCACTCCTGCAGCAGGACAAACAGATCATGGACCAGGTTCGCCGCATGGTATACGACCTGGAACGATACGAGCTGCAGCAGGCTCGCCTTAATGCAGCACAGGCTCAGGAAGTTGCTAAAGAAACATCGCTCGTGCTCTTGCTCGTCGGGATATTCGGTTTGGCCAGCGGCATTGCTTTTATTCTCATCATCCTGCGTGACCTCACCCGCAGCAGCAAGTATAAGGCTGAACTGAAGCGCTCCCGCAAAGAGGCTATACAGCTGGCTCGTGCCAAAGAGGCCTTCGTGGCCAACATCAGTCATGAAATTCGTACACCGCTCAACGTAGTGCTGGGCTTCTCTGAACAACTGGGCCATACCCAGCTACAGGAGCAGCAACAAGAGCACCTGCAAGCCATTCACGGCGCAGGCCAGCACCTACTGCACATCGTAAACGATGTGCTGGACCTCTCCAAACTAGAGGCCGGCAAGCTGCATCTGCACATGGCCCCTTTCGAAATGAAACAGCTCCTGACCGAGGTGGAGCGGACATTCCGACTCAAGGCCAGCACCAAAGGTATAGGATTTATATGCACCACAGATAACCAGTTGAGCGGCCATCTGTTGGGCGACTCACTGCGGCTGCGGCAAGTGCTTTTCAACTTAGTGGACAATGCCATCAAGTTCACCCACGACGGGGAGGTACAGGTACGCTGCAGGCTTAAGTCTCAGCGCCGTAACCGTGTTGTGGTGCTGATCGAGGTTTCTGACACAGGTATAGGTATACCAATGGAACAGACCGCGCATGTGTTCGGGGAGTTCAACCAGGCCGACGACTCGATCATCCGGAAGTATGGCGGCACCGGGCTGGGGCTGTCTATCAGCAAGAAGCTGGTGGAGATGCAGGAAGGCTCACTTACCCTTCGCAGTGTACCTAACGAAGGCACCACCTTCAGCATTGTACTGCCGATGCAGCGGGTAGCTGCCCCTGAGCTTGAGGCTATACCTGAGCCTCAACTCTCTGCCACCGATGTACTGGCCGGTAAAGCCGTGCTGGTGATTGACGATGATGCCTACAGCCGCACCCTCTGCCAGCTGATACTGGGCCGCAAAGGTATGCAGGTCACGCTGGCTAACGATGGCCAGGAGGCGCTACAGCTGATCAAGGAGAAGAGCTTTGACATCGTACTCACTGATATTCAGTTGCCAGGCATGAGCGGGAAGGCCGTAGCCAGAGCCATCCGGAAGGAGAACGCTACTATACCGATCATGGCCCTCACGGCCAACATCATGAGCAGCAACAAGCGCTTCTTTGCCAAAACAGGTATATCAGAACACTTGCTCAAGCCTTTCACGGAACAGGACCTATACCTGAAACTCAGCAAAGCTCTGTCTGCTCAGGCTATACCCGAGGCAGCGCCTGCACTTGAGGCGACAGTTGAAAAGGAAAAGAGCGTAAAAACAGCAGGTATAGCAGATGCTCAGGCTATACCCATACCTCCAGGTATAGCTGAGATGCAAAGCACAGCTGATAAAGCCGAACCAGAAATTGAAATCAAAGCACAACAGACAGACGAGGCTATACCTGCTACTTATACCCTGGATGAGCTACGGGCTTTTGTGGGAGAGGATCAGGAGGCGCTGTGGGATATTATGGAAGTACTGATAGCAGATAACCGTCGCTCTCTTGCGCAGTTGGAAAGCGCAGCCGCCACTGCGGACTGGCAACAGGCAGGTGAACTGGCGCACAAGATGAAAACCGCTTTCCGTCATTTGCAGGCCCATACCGTGCTGCCGGCTATTGATACGCTCGAGCAAGTATTGCACCAGCCGGGCTTGCCAACCGACAGTCTGCCTGCCACAGCTACAGCATTGCAGCACGAGGCTACCCTTGTGCTCACAGCGCTCGAAGCCGAACTTAGCAAGCGTAAAAAGCCCGCAGAAGCTGCCGCTTAGGCCTCAATGTTGTACTGCCGCATTTTGTTGTAAAGCGTCTTACGGTCGATGTTGAGCAAACGGGCTGCTTTGGATTTATTGTACTTCACCCGCTCCAGCATTTCGAGGATCAGTTCCTTCTCGCTGCGTTCGGTTGCTGTTCGCAGATCCGTCACCGGCATGGCCACTTGCGTGGCATCCGGCTGCGCCACCATGTTGGCTGGCTCCGGTATATGGTAGGCGATCTCGGGTGGAAGGTCGTCGAGGCTGATTTCGCCGCCCTTGGCTAGCAACACAGCCCGCTTCACCACATTTTTTCAACTCCCGCAAGTTTCCCGGCCAGCTATACCTTTCCAAAGCCATGGCTACGGCTGCATCAAAACCTGCTATGTTACGCTCCAGTTCATGATTGGCCACCTGCAAAAAGTGGCTGGCAAACTGCATGATGTCGGCTGTGCGCTCGCGAAGTGGGGAGATGTTAATTTTGAACTCGTTGAGGCGGTGGTACAGGTCTTCGCGAAACTCGCCCCGGCTCACAGCCTGCACCAGGTCTTCGTTAGTAGCCACAATGATGCGCACATCCACATCGAGGTCGTTGTTGCTGCCGATCTTGCGCACTTTGCGCTCCTGTATGGCCCGCAGCAATTTCACCTGTATTTCATAAGATAGGTTACCGATCTCATCCAGAAAGAGTGTGCCGCCATTTGCTGCCTCAAACTGTCCTTCCTTATCGCCCATAGCTCCTGTAAACGAGCCCTTTACGTGCCCGAACAGTTCGCTCCCGGCCAGCTCCTTCGATAAAGCACCGCAGTCGATAGCTACAAAGGGCTTGTCGTGTCGCTTGCTGCGCTGGTGTATCTTGCGGGCCACATATTCTTTGCCGGTACCGCTCTCACCCTCTATGATCACCGACATGTTGGTAGGCGCTATCAACGCAATGTACTCTTCTAACTGCGCCGACTGCGGACTGGCACCTTTCACAAAGGTAAAACCGCCCTGCGCAGGTATAACCGGCTTCGTAGCAACATTGCCTTCGCGACCGTATGTCAAGGCCTTTCGAATGGTCAATAGAGTTTCGTCTGGATTGATTGGCTTGGCAAGGTATTCGAAGGCACCCATTTTAATAGCTTTCACAGCCGTGCGGATGTCAGCGTAGTGCGTCATCAGGATGACGGGCACCTGGGTATCGAGCACGCGAATCTGCTCCAGCAGCTCCAGCCCGTTTTTGTCGGGCAGCCTGAAGTCGGTCAGGATCAGATCAAAGGAATCGGCTTTGAGCTGACTGAGGCCTTCACCTGCGGTATAGGCAGTTTTGACCTCATACTGCTGGCGTTTCAGGAACGTACTCAGCATCAGGCAAAAGGTAGGATCGTCGTCGATTAAGAGTATTCTGGGCATAATCTTCAGCAATATACACAACCGTGGGACAGTGGGGAAATTTTGCCCTTAAATTCGTACTCCGGCGTGCATTCCGACTGTTTACCGAAAAGCAGCTGCTAAGGTTGGCATAAAACAGAAAAGCCCCCGCTGGGCGGAGGCTCGTTCCATGATATTAGGGTCGCTAATATCTAATCTATGTGGCTTATTTTTGGTCGCGGATAATGTTACCTTGTTCATCAATGCGAACTTTCGCGCTCTGCTGCTGCTCGTTGGTGAAGAAGATCTCATACATTGTTTTGGCACCCTGGCCTGCGCATTTGCCTGTGCATTGGTATTCTGCGCA
>NZ_AKIS01000084.1:0-67661 GCF_000277005.1 Pontibacter sp. BAB1700
CACTTAGCTTTGCGCACTTATTTTCAACCTCTTAAAATGAAGAAGAAACGGCTGGGCTTTCGCGAGATCAGGCTCGTCATGACAAAGCTTTTGCTGAGCCTCGTGCTCCTGAGTGTGCTATGGGTATTGGTATACCGTTGGGTGGCTCCACCTGTAACGCTGCACATGGTCAAGCGCCGTGCTGAAGCCGGTGTGGCAGGCAAGGAGGATCCTGCGATCAGGTATAAATTCGTGTCGTTGGAGGAAATGTCGGACCAGTTGCCGTTGGCTGTGGTGGCGTCGGAAGACCAGCTTTTCCTAGAGCATCATGGCTTCGATTTCAATGCCATTGCCGATGCGTTTAAACGTAATCAGAAGGGGACCAACATCAGAGGGGGGAGCACCATCAGTCAGCAGGTGGCCAAGAACGTGTTTCTGTGGCATGGCCGGAGTTACCTGCGCAAGGCTGTGGAGGCTTATTTTACTTTTCTGATCGAAGTGCTCTGGGGCAAACAGCGTATTATAGAGGTATACCTGAACATTGCGGAGATGGGGGATGGGGTGTTTGGTGTGGAAGCGGCCTCTCAAAAGTACTTCAACAAACCGGCATCGCAGGTTGGTCGTCAGCAGGCGGCACGTCTGGCGGCGGTCCTTCCCAACCCGATCCGGTATTCCGCCGGTCGACCTTCGGCTTATGTGCTGGGCCGACAGTACCGCATAGCCCGCGCCATGGGCCGACTGGGCGGAACTACTTACATCAAAACCATACTTCCTGAGAAAGATGAGAAGAAATAAGTTAATCTATGCGCTGGTCCTGGGTATAGGCCTGTCGACCGCAGCCTGTCAGCAGCAGGAGGAAAAGCAGGTGGAGCTTGACGCCAATGCTCCTGTTACACAGAACACGGCGGTGGCAGAAGCCCAGGTGCGCAACATGCTGGCCTCACAATCAGCTTGCTGGAGCCAGGGCGACCTCGACTGCTTTATGCAGGACTACTGGAAGTCGGACTCCCTGCTGTTTGTGGGCAAGAGCGGCCTGACCTACGGCTGGCAAAAGACCCTCGACAACTACCGCAAGAGCTACCCTGATCCGGCCGCCATGGGCAAGCTGACCTTCAACCTGAAGGAAATGCGCCACTTGTCTGCTGACCACATGCTGGTAGTAGGCCAATGGCACCTGCAACGCGAAGCCGAACTGGGCGACCTGCAAGGACACTTCTCCATTATCCTGAAACGCTTTCCCGACGGTTGGAAGATCATAGCAGACCATTCGAGCTAGTCAAGTTTGAGAGTTTAGGAGTTAATAAGAGGGATGGAATGAAAGGTTTAATGATTTCAGGTATACCCTTCAACTATAATATTTTAAAAGCGGAAGGCCTGCTCCATAGCAGGCCTTCCGCTTTTAAGCTGTAAATTAACTCTCAAACTCTTCAACTCTCAAACTCCTAAACTTATTCATCTCCCGCGGCATCCACTTCTGTTTCTCTGGCGATCTCTGGGAGTTCTTCTGTGAAAATGTAGCCGCATTGGGCGGCGTGTTCGGCGGCTTCGAGTGTTTCTTTCACAAGCACCATCTCCACTTCTTTGTTGTCTTTGAATTCGTCGAAAATGGTGACTACTTTTTTGGTGTGCTTCTCGATGTTGACGTCCCGTATGTAAATGGCCAGTACACGGCCGGGATGCTTTTTGACCACTTCTGCATAGATCTCGGCATCCTGCTGCCCACTGTCACCGATCAGGATGAATTTGAGCTCCGGGTAAGTGATCAGAATATTTTCGATCTCCTTATACTTATGGCTCATGTGATCGGAGGCGCCAAGCTTGCTTTCATCCATTCCAAAGTCACGCAGCAGGAGGGGACCTTGTGGGATCTCGTTCAACTCCAGGAAGTGGTAGAGCAGGTCATAGGTGTTCCAGGGACTGCTCGATACGTAGAAAAAAGGATTATTGCGTTTTCCGTTTCGCCCTAGCTGCAGTGATTTGTAAAAGGATGAAACACCATGGAAAGGTATACGGGAGTGGGCATTATTAAGCAGTACGTTCCGGCCTGTCTGCAGCATACTGGTGGCACCGGTTCGCACAATGGTGTCGTCGATGTCGCTGATAATGCCATACTCTGCATCAGGTGGTGGTACCAGTACATGCGCCTGGGCCTTTACCGGCCCCTCAAAGGCTACAGGGGAGTCTGTTAGCGTTATGTTGATCGTATGCCAGATATCATCGAGTACCAGTGGCTTTTCGGGAGCCAGGTTCATGACGAAATAACCTTCTACATCGGTGGTAATCTCGTGCTTCTGATCACCCAGGCACAACTCTACCCGTGCCCCCGGTATTTCGCGACTGTTAAAGCGCTTGTACATGTTTAGAATGTTCTCCCACAGGGTATCGTTCTCTTCTGACACGGTTATGCCTTTATCAACCAGCACACGGCCTTTTACATACAGTCGGTTGGGGGTTCCGTAGCTTCGGTAGGTCATAATGTGCAGCGGGCCGAACATATTGAGTTTGCGGCGCAGATTGAAAGTTAGGGTATCAAACTTTTCCTCAACTTTTAAGACAGCTTTCGCAGCAGTGTTTTTTATTTTTTTCATAGTCTGCAGGTATAGGTTGTGAACAGAAAGGCCTGCCCTGCGGCAGACCTTTGCTGGTTATAAGTTCAGGCTTCTTTTCAGTTCATTGAAGTCCGTGTTAGCGGCCCCGTCAGTGGAGCAGTTGCGCTGCCGCGCCTGCTGCTGTATGTTCTCAATGCGGTTGTCCGGGTTGGGGTGCGTGCTCAGGAACTCAGGCGGATTGCTGCCCTGCGCCTGGTCGTTCAGCTTCACAAAAAAGCCCGCTGCTCCATCGCAGGCGTAATAATCGGTGCCGTCCAGGTAAACCACAGAGGCGTTGTCGGCTTCGGTTTCCGCACCGCGGCTGAAACGCAGACCTGCCAGTGTACCTGCTAACTGACCTGCTATCTGCTGTAGCGTGCCGGCATTGTTGCCCAGCGCTACCGAAAGCAGAATGGCGATGCCATACTCACGCTGTAGCTGCTGTACGCTGTGGCGCTTGTCGGCGTGGGCTATCTCATGGGCCAGTACTCCGGCAAAATGGTCTTCGTCATCCAGAAACTTCATCAGGCCGGTATACACGTAAATGTGCCCTCCGGGTGCTGCAAAGGCATTCAGGGTCTCACGGTCGTCGATGATCTTCACGGACCAGACAAACTCGTTTCTGTATTTGATCTCCCCGGAGTTGAGGACCCGGTTCACGATGCGGTCGAGGTGGGTATAGGCTTTCTGTACATTGGCGTTGTTAGAGTTGCGCTCCAGCAGTTTGCCCTGGGCGCGGAAGGTGGAGTCCACTTGCTGCGATACCTGCTCACCTAGTCGGATGTCGTCCTGGGTGGAGAAGATCACCCCTTCATTGTCTTTGCAGCTACTCATGAAAAACACACTGACAAAGACAAGCAGCCAGGGTGCCGTACGATTGATATACTTCATCATAAAATTTAGAGTGATAAAATGTATTTAAGCTATGCGAAGGTGTAGCCGTTATCAGCCTCCTTCGGTTTGCTTAAAACTAACGCATATAGATTTTAGTATGCGCTTACGGATTAAAAATAGCCTTGGTTGGAAGGAGAGGGTTGGGGGATGTTCTGAGAAAATAGTGCAAATAAAAAAGCCCCTGAATTTCAGAGGCTTTTTCCAAGTGTAGTATGGTCTATTTTACGGATGAGGTACCTACGGGGTTGCCGTTGGTATCCAGCTCCACTACGTCGTAGCTCAGCTTCTGCAGCTCAGGCAACACTGTTTTCTTGTCACCCACCACCACGATGTGCATTTTGTCGGCTGGCAGGTGCTTGGCTGCCAGGGCGTCGATCTCCTGCTTCGTGATGTTGTTCAGTATCTGCGTCTGCTTGCTTACGTAGTCCTTCTTCAGGTCGTAGCGCAGGATGCGGCCCAGGAAATTCGCCTTTTGTGCAGGCGTCTCGTACTGGCGGGCATCTGACTGACCGATGGAGTTCTTCATGAACTGAAGCTCTTCTTCAGTAATGCCTTTGGTTCTGTAATCGTTGATCTCTTTCATGAATTCAACTACAGAAGCGGCAGTGGCATCGGCACGTACGCCAGCAGAGGCTGTGTAAGGACCAGCGAAGCGGCTACCACCGAAGCCTGAACGGGCACCGTAGGTATAGCCTTTATCTTCACGCAGGTTCAGGTTGATGCGGCTGTTGAAAGCACCACCCAATACAAAGTTCATCAATGATGTTCTGTAGTACTCACCGGTCGCGTCATAAGGCTGGGCCACGTAACCAATTCTGATCTCTGACTGTGCTGCGTCTGGCTTATCTACGAAGTAAATTTTAGTACCCGCAATTGCTGGAGCTTTCACATCAGCAGGAATGCTTACGTTTTTCTTCTTCCAGTTTTTAAGGAATCCCAGTTTGCTAACTATTTCCTTTTCGTTGATGTCGCCCACGATCACCAGCTCAGCTCCTGTAGGCGTGAAGTTGGCAGCGTAGAACTGCTTCACGTCGTCCAGCGTGATGCTGCTCACCGACTCCGTAGTTCCTGAAGTCGGGATAGCCATAATGTGGTTTTCGCCATAAAGCAGTTTGTTGTACACGCTGCTGGCGATGGCCGTTGGCTGTGTGCTCTGGTTTGCTATGCCTTCCAGCTGCTGCTTTTTCAGACGCTCAAAGTCATCGGCGGCGAACTTAGGACGGAACAGGCGCTCTTCGAGCAGAACGAGTGTCTTGTCCAGGTTCTTCTTCAGCGACTGCACCGTTACATAGGTATCTTCTGTACCGGAGCCGATGCGGATAGAGCTACCCAGTTTATCGAGCTCGTTAGTGAATGCTTCTGACGTGTAGTTCTCAGTGTCCTCGTTCAACAGGGATGCCGTAAGTGAAGCTATACCTGCTTTTCCAGGATTCTTAGCTAACAAACGGTGTCCACCAGGAATAGTCAGCTGCAACGTAACAGTTGGTATCTCATCAGACTTGGTGCCGATCACTTTCATACCGTTCTTAAACTTCGAAGTATAGAAGTTCGGTACGCTCACAGCTTTTGCCTGACCCGCTACCGGGCGCTTGCTGCGGTCAAAAGAGTCAACTGCCTTGGTATAGCTCAGGCCGCTGTAGTCCTGTGGCTGCGCCACTGACACGTTGGTGTCTACAGTATAGTTATCGGCTTTGGCTACCATCTCAGGTTTGCCTTTTGGCACTACGCTCAGGATAACGGCATGCTTGCCCTTGATGTACTGGTTGTACACACGCTTCACGTCGTCTTTGGTTAGCGCGTTGATGCGGCGGATTTCCTCCTGCAGGTAGTTCGGGTTGTTGCGGAAGGTTTCGTAGGCTGCCAGCTGCGAAACTTTGCCGCTCACACTTGCCATACGATTGATCAGGCTCGACTCGGCAGAAGCCTTGTAGCGCTGAAGGTCTTCGTCGGTAACACCACGGGTTTCAAACTCAGCGATCGACTTGCGCAGAAGCTCCTCCATTTGTGCCAGTGTGCTGTTTGGATACGCCATGATGGTGATGCCAAATTCGCCAGCCAGCTCAGAAGTAGAGTTGAAGGCAGATGCCTGCATGGCTTTCTGCTCTTTTACAAAGTTTTTGTAGAAGATAGAGTTACGGCCCTGTCCCAGGATCTCAGCCAGTACGTCCAGTGCATGCTCGTCTTTATGACCAGCTTCAGGCACCGGGTAGGTCATGCGCAGCATCGGGAAGCGGATGTTGTCTTCGTAAGAGATGTAGCGGTCAGAAGTAAGAGAGGCCAGCATTGGTTGCATGTCCTGAACGGCAGGGCCGGCAGGTATAGAGCCGAAGTATTTCTCCACGAGCTTCACCACATCAGCCGGATTTACATCGCCGCCTACAGTTACAGTGGCGTTGTTAGGTCCGTACCAGCGCAGGAAGAAGTTTTTCAGGTCGTCAACGTTCACACGGTTCAGGTCCTCGATGTAACCAATCGTAGTCCAGGAGTAAGGGTGACCATGCGGGTACAGGTGCTGCGATGTTTTCTCGTACACCAGACCGTAAGGACGGTTGTCATAGTTCTGACCACGCTCGTTCTTTACAGTTTCGCGCTGCACCTCAAATTTCTTCTGAGTTACAGCGTCGAGCAGGAAGCCCATGCGGTCAGCCTCCAGCCACAGAGCTGTTTCCAACTGGTTGCTAGGCACGGTCTCGAAGTAGTTGGTGCGGTCGCGGTTAGTTGTACCGTTCAGCGTGCCACCGGCATCCGATACGATTTTGAAGTGTTCTTCGTCGGCCACGTTGTCGGAGCCCTGGAACATCATGTGCTCAAAGAAGTGCGCGAAACCAGACTTGCCTACCTCTTCGCGGGCAGATCCCACGTGATAGGTTACGTCCACATGCACTACCGGATCGGAATGATCTTCGTGCACGATCAGGGTAAGGCCATTGGCCAGTTTGTACTTTTCGTAAGGTATAACCAGCTCATCGCTTTTCTTGGTTACCTTTTCCACGAGTTTTGTCTGCGCCTCGGCTGCACTGACCACACTGGCCGTGAGCACGATACTCAAACCGATTTTCTGAAGCATATTAGTCTTTTTAGGTGAACGATTGGTCTTGTGTTAGGACCAATATAACACATAAAGGTTTAATGCTATAGAAAAATATAGACGAATGCCTATTTTGTCTCGGCAAACACTTGTTTAGCGAACATAACAGACACTGCCAGCGTCAAAAGCGCGACTACCAGCATGGCCGTAGTGAGCAGGAAAGCCATACCTGCCGTTTGGGTAGAATTAGGCTCCGGCGCTTCCTGCACCATCTCCAGCAGGCGGATAAAATAGGTGCCGGATCGCCAGCCCAGCAGCAGCGTCAGCAGACCGGCCTCGGCAGTACCCAGCAAAAACCCCCAGCGCTGGCGGCGGTTCAGAAAGTGCCCGGCAACCAGGGCCAGCAAACCACCGGCTATACCTGTGATAAGCGCAGTGCGGGCCTGCTCACCCGCCACATCAACGGCTACGGCGCCACAGCCCAGCATGAACACGCCAAAGAAGGCGTAGAGGTAGGAGATCTGTTTATGTATGGTCATGGTATATCTTTATCGTGGGGCAAATATAAGGGTAAATGTTGAGGAGGTATAAGCAAAAGCGGGTGCACGATCTTTGGGGCGAATAACTTTTGCACAAGATTGAAGTATTATGGGCAGGAGGCGCCTAATGCCTCAGCAGATGACGAAGAAAGAACTACATAATTTATATAAAGATCCTGCCCTCTCGGCCGAGTGGGCGGGGTTAATCTATACCTCTGACGAAAAGCCGGGCATCACCCGCAAGAAAGCCGGTACCGGTTTCTATTACCTCAACCACAAGGGAGATAAAGTAACAGATGAAAAGGCGCTCGAACGAATCAAAAAACTGGTGATACCGCCCGCCTGGACCGAAGTATGGATTGCTAAATCAGCCGTGGTCATTTGCAGGCTACGGGTAGGGACGACAAAGGGCGCAAGCAGTATATTTATCACCCTGAGTGGCAAAAAGCCCGCAACCTGACCAAGTTCGGCCGCATGATCACATTCGGAAAGTCGCTGCCCGCCCTGCGCGAACAGGTACAGCAGGACATCCAGTCCCGCAAGCTGGACAAGCGCAAGGTGACGGCCCTGGTGGTGTCGATCATGGACAATGCGCTGATTCGGATCGGGAACCGGGCCTACGCTAAGTCAAATAAGTCCTATGGCCTTACCACACTGCGCGACCGTCACGTGACCTTTAACGGCAGCACCGTTACTTTTTCGTTTGTAGGCAAGAAGGGGGTGGAGCAGAAGATCGACCTTAAGGATCGCCGACTGGCGCAATTAGTCAAAAAGTGTAAGGACATTCCGGGCTACGACCTGTTTCAGTATTACGACGAAGACGGGGAGCGGCAGACACTTGAGTCCGGCGACGTGAACGAATACCTGCGGGATGTGACCGCTCATGATTTTACGGCAAAGGATTTCAGGACCTGGGGCGGCACTGTGCGCATGGTGGAGTGCCTGGAGCGGGTAATCGACGATAACCCGGAGATCGATAAGGAGAAAGGTATAAAAGAGGCAGTGAAAGAAGTGGCGAAGGGCTTGGGAAATACACCAACTGTTTGCAGCAAATACTATATCCACCCGGAGGTAGTAAATCTATTCCGGGAGGACAAACTGCTGGGCTTCCTCAAAAAGCACGACCCCACCAAGTCAAAAAACAAACACCTCAGCAGCATGGAAACATTCGTGCTGAAGATGCTGGAGAAAAGTTTGAAAGTTTAGAAGTTTGAGAGTTTAAGAGTTGGGGAATTTAGTTTGAGGAGACATCTTTTAGCCCAGTTCTGCTGATTTTATTGGTAATAGACCTTAAAGGAGAAATCTGAATTTTTAACACAAAGGTAAAGCTTCAGATTTCTCCCTTTGGTCGAAATGACACGGAAATGCTTTAGTTTATACCATTGGATGATTGTATGTTATAATAGGTCTATACCTCTAAACTCTCAAACTCCTCAACTCCTAAACTTCAGTTGCCTTCCCGGTCGTATGCGTGCACTCTCACATCGCGGGTGGTGCGGTCTTTAGCCTCAGTGCCGAATTCGATTTCGTTGCCGCGTTCGGTGTCGTAGATGTGGGTCATTTTACGCCAACCTTTTACAGACGATCTGTCCGTGATTTCATCTTCTCCTAGTCCCCCATATACATCTACCAGTATACCTTCTGCTACGTCGCCTTCCAACAGGAATTCATCATCTCCGCTAAGACCGTGCAGCGTGATCTTTTCAGTCTCTTTTCTGAAGAAAATGCGTTGGTACAGCACCTTCTCAGGTATACCGTTTTGGGTAGGACGAATTAAGATGACTTCAGTGCGATCATCGTCCAGTCGTTTAACTATAAATTTATCGCGCTGGTCGGTACCGGCGATGGTCACATGCCTGGCCAGGATTCCGTACATTTCTTCGGCTACCTCCAGTAATTGGTTGCGCCGGTTTTTCAGGCTCTGGATAGAGCTTTCTCCCCTGAGGCGAAAATGGGGGGAGGCAGGTTTCTGACTGCTTTTTCGATGGTTTGATCTGTGAGCCTGCGCTTTAAATCCTCTGCTATTGCCACCCAATCCGTGCGGGTAAGTTCATGCAGCAGGCGCTCGTCTATAAACTGAGCATTGATCATCAGGCTTTCACATCTTTGATTTTGGGTCCGAAGGAGTTGAACTTGCGGGCCATCAGTTTGCTGGTGGCGATGAAAGGTATAATCCCGTCGTTCATTTTCAGGAATACCTGATCCCGGTCTTTGGGAATGGGTTTATACCTGATATCCTTTGGTCCTTCCTGATAAGCCGCCCAATCCCATTGTCCCTTGTGGCGGTCCCAGTCACCGACCAGCACATCCAGCAGTCGGGCGCGGGCAAAGGCCTTCTGGTCGAAGTGGTGTGTGTTGGTTTCATAGCGGTTGCGCAGGGCATCATCTGAGCCTTCAAAACCTGCTACGTCTCCGAACATACCCAGCGTGTCGGCTATACCCTCAAACTTCTCTTCGAGCATGAATACCTTACCCTGCACCGCCCCGGCATGTTCTCCAAACAAAGTATCGTTGGTAGGTACATAGTAGAGGGTTGGAGAGGTATGGTAAATCCCGGCGGCTTTGGCTAAGTCAGGTATGATCAGGGCACCATAGGGAGTGGCAGAGGAGGTTTGATCGCGCAGTATATTGGTGACAAAGGTGGGACGCCAGAATTTGGCCAGCACCAGCACCGGGTCTTTGTCGATGGAGCGGAAAGCGTAAGTGCGACCGAGGCTGTCCTGAAGGTGAAAGCTGCTGGTCTGGTAGCCGCCCCCTTTTTTAATGACCTCCATCCCGCCGTTAACGCGTGACAGATCGAACACGGGAAGTTTTACAGGAGTAGTCCAGCTGTCGCGATGGTGACGGCCCCAGAAGAGGCGATGCAGCCAGCCGCGTTCGTAATGGCGACCAGCCACGACCCATACGCTGTCAGTGCCAGCCGGGGGCAGATCATGCTCTCCCGGCTGCACCAAAGCGTCTTGCTGGTAAAAATCATTGTCGGCGCAACTGCTCAATAATAGAGTGAGAAGCAGCAGAAGCGCCGTTTTAAGGTATAGGTGCTGCATAAAGTATAGATACCATACTTAAACGCAGCACCGTTACAAGGTTTTCGCTATTTTCGTTTTTGTATGTAGTAGCCGATCAGACCGGCGGTGGAGCTGTCGTGCTCAGCCTCCTTGTTGCCCAGTATTTCCTCTTCAATCGTACCAGCCAGTTGCTTGCCCAGTTCCACACCCCACTGATCGAAGCTGTACAAGTTCCAGATCACCCCCTGCACAAAGGTCTTGTGCTCGTACATGGCAATCAGGCTGCCTAGGGCATGTGGCGTGAGCAGGTCGAACATAATGGAAGTAGAAGGTTTGTTACCTTCGAATACCTTATGCGATACCAGCTGCTCCAGCTCTTCACCGGCCATCCCTTTCTTTTCCAGCTCAGCCCGCACCTCTTCTTCGGTTTTACCTTTCATGAGGGCCTCCGTCTGGGCGAAGAAGTTAGAAAGCAGCATGGGGTGGTGCTCACCGATCGGGTTGTGGCTGTTCACCGGAGCCAGGAAATCAGAAGGTATAAGCACTGTGCCCTGGTGGATAAGCTGGAAGAAAGAGTGCTGCCCGTTGGTACCGGCCGCTCCCCAGATCACCGGCTGCGTCTGGAAGTTCACAAACTCGCCGTTGCGCATAGCCGTCTTGCCGTTGCTTTCCATCTGCAGTTGCTGCAGGTACTCCGGCAACAGGCGCAGGTACTGGTCGTAAGGCAGCACGGCATGCGACTGCGCCTCAAAGAAGTTGGTGTACCAGATGCTCAACAGGGCCATCAGCACCGGTATGTTCTGGCGCATCGGTGTATTTTTCAGGTGCTTGTCCATAGCCTCTGCGCCACGGAGCAGTTCCTCAAACCGGTCATATCCTAGGGCGCAGGCTACTGACAAACCAATGGCTGACCAAAGCGAGAAACGTCCGCCTACCCAATCCCAGAAGCGGAAGGTATTTTCAGGAGCAATTCCGAACTTAGAAACCGCCCCCGTGTTGGTAGAAAGGGCTACAAAGTGCTTGCTCACATGCGCCTCGTCCTTGGCAGTTTCCAAAAACCAACTGCGGGCCGTGTGGGCATTGGCAATGGTTTCTTTCGTCGTAAACGTTTTGGAAGCGATGATGAAAAGCGTCGTTTCCGGATCAACTTTGCGCAGCACCTCTGCAGCATCGGTGCCGTCCACATTGGAGATGAAGTGTACCTCAATGTCCGGCTTCTGGTACTTCTTCAGCGCCTCTGTCACCATCTGCGGACCCAGGTGCGAACCGCCTATACCTATGTTCACCACATGCCTCACTTTTTTGCCCGTAAAGCCCGTCCACTCGCCGCTATGCAGGCGGTCGCAGAAGTCCTTCATCTGGCGCTGCACATCCCGCACTTCCTCCAGCACATTTTCACCTTCTACCAACAGCTCCTGATCCGTGAAATTGCGCAGGGCGGTATGCAGCACAGCGCGTCCTTCTGTGGCGTTGATTCTCTCGCCGCGCAGCATGCTCTCGATGGCGGCAGGAACCTTCGTTTCCTCTGCCAGTTGGATCAGCAGATCCAATGTCTCTTCGGTGATGCGGTTTTTGGAGAAGTCGTACAGTGTGCCGTCCACTTCAAAGGAAAACTTTTCGAAGCGCTGCGGATCAGCTTTAAACAGATCGCGCAGGTGCTGATCTTTTAGCTGGGCGAAGTGATCTTCCAGTTTTTTCCAGGCATCGGTCGTGGTCGGGTTGTCGGTGTGTAGCATGTTTTATTTTGTATGATGGTTACGGCTGAAACTACTCTGAAAGCTCCTGCAAGGTTGTTTGAATGAGCAGGATTTAAGGCTTAAAGATACAGTATTTTGGAAGCCGGGCTCGCAATCGGCATCATTTAACTTGTAGCTGCGTAGGTTTAAGATTGAAAAGTCTGATGCGAGGCTTTACAGTTTACGCACCAGGTTTATCTGAATTACACATTTTAACTTACAGATTATGAAAGAGGAAAAGGATCAACCCACTGATAAAAATTCTCCTAAAGCAAAGATACTGCGCGAGGATGACGGGAAAAGGACACCGCCTACCCATGCGAAATATGTAACCGGCGGACAGCATCTCTCAACCCGGCCGGAGCAGGGCCCTGACGTACCACCACATGAGCGCACAGAAGGTATTCCGTAGGGATAAATAATCCGCTTGAACTGAATGACTTCAGCTTGCAGTTGAGCCATTCAGTTCGGGCAGCTTATCACTTCCCTGGTATTCTTTCTTTTAAACTAACCAACGAACTATGAGTACCCTCCAGCAATTACTTCAGGACAAAAATATAAAAGCGCTGATTTTGGATCTCGATGGTGTCATTACACAAACAGCCCGGGTACATGCCCAGGCCTGGAAACGGATGTTTGATTCGTACCTGAAACAAAGAGGCGAGAAAGAAGGAAAGCGCTACGAACCACTCGATATTGAAACCGACTACAGGGAACACATTGATGGCATCCCGCGCTACGATGGGGTGCGCAATTTTCTGACCTCCCGCGGTATTACTTTGCCGGAGGGCACACCAGAAGACGAAGAAGGCGATGAGACGATTGGAGGACTCGGGAATCTGAAAAACATGTACTTTCAGGAATTGCTGAAGCAGGAAGGCGTGGATGTATACGAAGACACCATTGCCTGGCTGAAGCGACAGAAGCAACACGGCATGCGGACGGCTGTGATATCGGCGAGTAAAAACTGTGTGGATGTGCTGCATGCCGCAGGTATAGAGCGGCTTTTTGAAGAGCATGTGGATGGACTGCAGTCTGCTGAACTGGGACTGAAAGGCAAACCGGCGCCCGACATCTTTTTAGAGGCAGCCCGCCGGCTAGGTATAGCGCCCGGGGAGGCGGCTGTGTTTGAAGACGCACGCAAAGGCGTAAAGGCTGGCAAAGCCGGTGGTTTTGCGCTGGTGGTAGGGATAGACCGTCACCACGATGCTGAAGGCCTGCAGGCAAATGGCGCTGATATTGTCATCAAAGAATTTCCCAAGGTATAAACCGCTTTTTCGATATCCCTAATCCAACACTATGATACAGAAACGTGAGGCCCTCGAAATTCCTTCGGCCCTCAACCAACTGAATGAACTCAAAGCACAGTTTCAGGGCAAAACGCCCGCTATCTTCCTTGACTACGACGGCTGTCTGACACCCATTGTGCAGCGCCCTGAAATGGCTGTGTTGACCGACGACATGCGGCTGGCCCTGCAGGAGTTGGCTACTGTCACGAAGGTGGCCGTGGTGAGCGGCCGCGACCGGCAGAATGTGGCCGAACTCGTGCAGCTTGACAACTTGTACTATGCCGGCTCGCACGGTTTTGATATAACTGGTCCGGGAGGTATGGCCTCGGAGCCGGGAGGTGCCAAAGCCGCCCTGTCCGCTCTTGACAAAGCAGACACCATGCTTCAGGAAAAGCTCAGACAAGTGGAAGGAAGCCAGGTCGAACGCAAGCGCTACGCCATTGCGGTGCACTACCGAAACGTGGCCGACGATCAGGTAGAGACGGTGCGAAAAGCTGTGGATGAGGTGCTCAACTCCATGCCGGAGCTGAAGATTGGCTTAGGGAAAAAGATTTATGAGCTCAAACCAAATATTGACTGGCATAAAGGTAAGGCGGTAATGTGCTGATGGAAGAACTGGGCCTGAGCAAGGGTAACTATATCCCGCTCTACATTGGCGACGATATAACCGACGAGGATGCTTTCGCTGAGCTGCAGGGACAAGGTATAGGGATACTGGTAGGTGAGCATGATGACAAGACGGCTGCTACCTACCGTCTGGAAAGCGTGGACGAAGTGCGTGTTTTTCTGGAAGACCTGACAGACACCATCAAAAAGATAAACCATGGCTGACTGGAGCATCATTTATGATAAGTGGGTTCCCAAAGAGCAAACCCTGCGCGAAGCACTCTGCACCTTAGGCAATGGCTACATTGCTACCCGTGGCGCATTCGAAGAAGCCCGTGCCGAAGCAGACATTTATTATCCCGGTACCTACCTGGCCGGTGGCTATAACAGACTTACCTCCGAAGTGGCCGGCAAGGAGATCGAAAACGAAGATCTCGTGAACTGGCCTAACTGGCTTCCTGTTTCCTTCCGGCAGTCCGGTGAAGAGTGGTTTCATATGAGTAATGTGGAGGTGCTGGATTTCAAACAGGAGCTGGACATGAAACACGGCACACTTTGTCGCACAGTGTATTTCCGTGATAGCAAAGGCCGTGAGTCCAAACTGAATACCCGCCGCATCGTCAGTATGGCCAACCCACACCTAGCGGCGCTGGAGTGGCAAATGACACCCATTAACTGGTCGGGAGAAGTGGAGTTGCGTGCCGCCCTGGACGGACGGGTGATCAACAGCGGCGTAGCCCGCTATCGCGCACTCGCTAGTCAGCACCTGGAAACCTTGGATCAGGGGCAGTATGATGAAGAATGTATGTACCTGGTGGTGCAGACAGTGCAGTCTAAAACGCGTATGGCGCAGGTAGCCCGCACGCGGGTATACCTGAACGGCGACGCCAGCGGAATTATGCCTCAGACCAGAATCGAGCAGGGTTATGTGGAGCATCAGTTTAAGCTGGAGGCTATCGAAGGCCAGCCGCTTCGCCTCGAAAAGAGCGTGCTTCTCTATACCTCACGCGACTGGGCCACCTCCGAACCTTTGCTGGATGCCTGTGTCAACATCACAAGGCAAGGGAATTTCGAGAAAGCACTGGAAGTACACAAGCGGGCATGGCAGCGGCTCTGGAACCGCTGTGACCTCGACACGGCCTGCAACAAGAAGGTGCAATCGGTTTTGCGGCTGCACGTGTTTCATCTGCTGCAAACTGTTTCCGGCCATACCGTTGACCTCGACGTAGGGGTGCCTGCCCGTGGCTGGCACGGAGAAGCTACAGAGGACACATTTTCTGGGACGAACTGTTTATTTTTCCTTTCCTCAACCTGCACCTGCCCGCCATTACGAGGGAGCTGCTCATGTACCGCTACCGCCGCCTGAACGAAGCCCGAAGCGCTGCGAAAGAGTCGGGTTACAAAGGGGCGATGTTTCCGTGGCAAAGTGGCAGTAATGGCCGTGAGGAAAGTCAGGTCATTCACCTAAACCCTCAATCCGGGCGGTGGTTGCCGGACAACACTTACCTGCAGCGGCACATCAGTTCGGCAGTGGCATACAATGTTTGGAATTACTACCAGGCCACCGAAGACATGGATTTCCTCAGCTATCACGGCGCTGAGCTGCTACTGGACATCGCCCAGTTCTGGTCTACCATCGCCACACTGAATAAAGATACCGGGCGCTACGAAATCCTGCATGTGGTGGGGCCTGACGAATACCATACCGAGTATCCTGATTCAGACGAAATTGGCCTCAACAACAACGCCTATACCAATGTACTGGCTGTGTGGGTGATTCAGAAGGCGCTGCAACTGAAGGAAGTGATCGATGACTCCCGCTTTGAAGAGCTGCTCACCAAGCTGCACCTCACCCCGGATGATCTGACACGCTGGGAGGAGATCAGCAGGCGGATGTATGTTCCTTTTCTGGAAGACACGAAGATCATCGCGCAGTTTGATGGCTACGATCAGCTGCAGGAGTTCGACTGGGACACATACAAAGCCAAATACGGTGAGGCCATGCGACTCGATCGCATTCTGGAGAGTGAAGGTGACAACGTGAATAAATATAAGGCCAGCAAACAGGCAGACGTGCTGATGCTTTTCTATCTGTTTTCGTCTGAGGAGCTGCTTTCTATCTTCAAGCAACTCGACTACGACTTCAAGCCCGAGAGCATACCTGATAACATCGCCTACTACGAACAGCGCACCTCTCACGGATCCACTCTAAGCAAGATCGTGCATGCCTGGGTGCTGGCCCGTTCAGACCGCAAGCGTTCCTGGGCTAATTTTGAAATGGCTCTGATGAGCGACCTGGAGGATATACAGGGTGGCACCACGGCCGAAGGCATACACCTGGGTGCCATGGCAGGTACGGTAGACTTAGTGCAACGCGCCTATACCGGCCTCGAGATCCGCGATGATGTGCTGTGGCTGAACCCGGTGCTTCCTGATGAGATGCCCTGCCTCAACCTGCAGCTGCGCTATCGGGGACATTGGCTGCAACTGAATATTACCACCAGGAAAATGATCATCACGTTTGACAAAGGCTGGTCCAAAGAAGTAAAAATAGGGGTCCAGGGCGAAATCTATACCTTCCGGACAGGTGATCAAAAGGAATTTGATATTCAACGCTAAAGTCAATTAAGGCTTGGGTTGTACCTATACCTGCCTCGGAACCTATTATACCTGAAGAAGCATGCATAAAATTCTAACCATCACGATCAATCCTGCCTTAGACAAAAGCACCCATGTGAAGCGGGTGCTGCCTGAGAAGAAGCTCCGCTGCGACGAACCAGTTTACGAGCCGGGGGGAGGTGGCATCAATGTTTCGCGCGCTATCCGTAAACTGGGTGGAAGCTCCTGCGCCTGGTTGCTCTCCGGAGGACCTGCTGGTGAAAAGCTCTGTGACCTGCTAAAGGAAGAAGGTGTGGAATATTGGTCTGGCCAAACCAAAAGCTGGACCCGTGAGAACCTGATGGTCATGGAGGATAGCACCGGCGATCAGTTTCGTTTCGGCATGCCCGGTCCCTACATTGAGGAGTCGGAGTGGCAGCAGGTGCTGGATAAACTGGAGAAGTTGGAGCAGGTACCCGAGTATGTGGTGGCCAGTGGCAGTCTTCCTCCAGGTGTGCCCGATGACTTTTACCTCCGGATGGCGGTGATCGCGCATGAGCGCAATTTCAAGTTGATCGTGGATACTTCGGGTGAGGCTTTAGTGAAGGCGGCAGGAGAGGGGCTATACCTGATTAAACCAAACCTGGGTGAGTTGGCGAAACTGGCCGGAAAAGACCACATATCAGCAATGGAGCAGGAAGAGTTCGCCATGCAGGTGCTGAACGAGGGCAAGTGTAAGGTGCTGGTGGTGTCGCTCGGCCCTCGCGGTGCCATGCTGGCGTCCAAAGAATCAGGTATACACTATGTGGTACCGCCTACCGTAAAGCAACAGAGCGCCGTCGGGGCAGGTGATAGCATGGTCGCTGGCATCGTGATGAGTTTGCTCAAGGGTTGTCCGCTGGAGGAAGTGGTACGTTACGGAGTAGCCGCCGGCACCGCCGCGACCATGTCGCCAGGATCTGAACTTTGTCGCAAAGAGGATACCGAGGAGATTTACCAGTGGTTAATGGAGCATAAGTAGTAAATAAAAAAGGGTGAAGCTCTCGCCTCACCCTTTCTATTTATAATTCATACTGATTAAGCATTGCGATTCACACAATTCAAATCTTCAAACGCCTCTTTCAGTCTGGCGATGAAGTTCTCCTCGCCTTTGCGCAGCCATACGCGTGGGTCGTAATACTTCTTGTTTGGAGAGTCAGCACCATCCGGATTGCCGAGCTGGCCTTGCAGGTAGTCCTTTTTCGACTCGTAGTAGTTTTTCACACCATCCCAGAAAGCCCACTGCATGTCGGTGTCTATGTTCATTTTGATAGCACCATAACCGATCGCTTCCGTGATCTTGGCTTTCTCAGAACCTGAACCACCGTGAAATACGAAGTTCACTGGATTATCGCCTGTACCGAATCTCTCTTTGATGAAGTCCTGTGAGTTTTTCAGGATCTCAGGGCGCAGCTCTACGTTACCCGGCTTGTACACGCCGTGCACGTTGCCGAATGCTGCCGCGATCGTGAAGCGGTCGCTTACCTTTTTCAGTTCTTCGTAGGCATAAGCCACCTCGTCAGGCTGGGTATAGAGACGGGAGCTGTCCACGCCGGTGTTGTCCACGCCGTCTTCCTCGCCGCCGGTCACGCCGAGTTCGATCTCTACGGTCATTCCGATCCTGTTCATGCGCTTGAGGTAGCTGGCGCAGGTCTCGATGTTTTCTTTGATCTCTTCTTCAGACAGGTCGAGCATGTGAGAGCTGTAAAGCGGCTTGCCGTGCTGCTCGTAGTATTTCTCACCGGCGTCTAACAGACCGTCGATCCAGGGAAGCAGTTTCTTAGCAGCATGGTCAGTGTGCAGCACTACAGGTACGCCGTAGGCTTCGGCCATCAGGTGCACGTGCTGGGCACCGGAAACAGCGCCTGCAATGGCGGCTTTCTGATTGTCGTTCTCAAGGCCTTTGCCTGCAAAGAATGTGGCGCCACCGTGCGAGAACTGAATGATAACAGGTGAATTAAGCGACTTGGCTGTTTCCAGCACAGCGTTGATAGAGTTGGTGCCAATCACGTTAACGGCTGGCAGTGCAAAGTTATTCTCATTGGCATACTTGAACAGCTCTGTAACTTCATCGCCGAACAAAACCCCTGATCTGAAACGTTTTTCCATGAATGTTTAAGTTTTATTTCGATTTGAAATTAAACATAAATTAGTTCTAAACCGAAAATAGATGGCAGGAGCTTCAGAAAAGCAGGTATATACCTGGCAGAAGGCTTAATCAAACACGAGCACCTTGTCTTTGTTCTTGCCGCGCATGTGTCCGCGTATGATCTGCTGTATGTCCTTGTTGTCGTTATAGCGCTGGATTTCTGACTTAAAGTCTTCCAATGAGTTAGCTGAGAAATACTCGTCCACAAAGCCAAAGCCAAGGTAGGTACCGTGCTCCACCACAACAATAGACTTTTCCCCTAATTCACGACCCTTGCCTACAATCACAAAGCTGTTGTGCTCATAGGTAAACGATTCAATGGCAGCGTCTACACGGGCGTTATACTCCTCAGGTGTTTCCGCACCAATACAAGCGCCTTTGCAGATGTGTACCTGATAGTCAAAGCAGGCGCCCGGCGTTTTATACAGATCGCACAGCTTCTGGCACAGGTTATACTTCGACACCTTATGGAATAGAAAACCTTTGGCCTTGAATTGATTCGATAGCGCAATGATGGGTGTCATGTTCACATCATCAGCTTTGTTGATACTACCAAAAGTCAAACGCTTATAGCCTTTTTCGTCTTCGTAAGCAAAGATGCCGGTATTGAATACACTGCGCCGTTGCTGCCGGTTATAGTGTGGCTTCATGCGCTTGATCTCTGCTGACTCAAACAACAACGCCACCAGTTCGTTGCCCATCAGTTCATAAGTAATATCAGCGATCTGGTTTTTGAACTCAATGGACTTTCGGCTTTTATAATCGATGTTGAAGTGCTGGATAATGCGCTTCTTGATGTTGATGCTCTTGCCTACATATATCACTTCACCGGCCTCGTTGTAAAAGTAGTATACCCCTGGCACCGTTGGCAATGCATCCACTTGCTCTTTACTAATAGCTGGAGGAAGGAGAGAAGCCTTGATTTCGTTCTTGAGCTGCTCGGCCGGGTCCGCCACGTGGTGGGTACCGTCGATAACCGGACGATTGATCTTGATCAGTTTGTCGAACAACTTGGCCGTAGCTTCGGCATCGCCAATGGCTCGGTGACGCATTTGCAGCGGAATGTCAATGCTCTTGCAAAGCTTACCCAAAGAGTAGGAAGGCAAGCCAGGTATAAGCGAACGGCTCAGGCGCACGGTACAAAGCGTCTTGCGCTGAAAGGTAAAGCCCAGATCGGCAAACTCTTTTTTGATAAAGGAATAGTCGAAGCGCACATTGTGAGCCACGAACACCATTCCCTCTGTGAATTGCACGATCTCCTTGGCCACCTCGTAGAACTTCGGTGCGTCCTGCACCATGTCGTCGGTGATGCCGGTGAGTTGGGAGATATAGTAAGGTATAGGCCGCTGCGGATTGATCAGGGTGCTATACTTGTCAACGATCTCTTTGCCATCATGTATGAAAATGGCAATCTCTGTGATTCTGTCCTGGGTGGGTTGGCTACCCGTCGTCTCAATGTCGATGATGGCGTACAAGCTGATTCTTTTTTATGGCTTTTTGAAGCAGCCTCCGGTCTGTTCCAGAGGGTTATCCTGTAAACCAATATTCTTAGCAATACGTTTCAATTCGCGCTTGTGCCATACCTTGTGCAAATAGTTTTAGCAAAGACCCGCTATTGCTCGACTTCCTGATCATCCTCGTAGCGCTCTTTTTTCGCTTTCTCCCGCAGCTTGTCAAACATCTTCCGGAACCGCCCTGACTTCTTCTCCTTCACTTCATCTATATCAGCCAGCAAAAAGCCAAAAGGAACGCAGTGGCTCATAGGCGTCGAAAAGCACTTTCAGAATGGCGATCATCGGTATGGAGATGATCATACCCGCCGCTCCCCAGATCTCACCGCCAATGAGCAAGGCCACGATCGCAGCGAAGGGGTTGATACTCACCTTTGAACCAACGACATAGGGTGTAATGAAGTTACCTTCCAGAAACTGCACAAACATAAACACCAGCACCACCAGTACTGCGTCAATCAGGCGGCCCGTGGTTGCCAGTGTGAACAGCGCCGGGAGCATGGCCCCGATCAGGATACCAATGTAAGGTATGATGGTCAGGATAGAGGCAAACACACCGAAGAAGATCGCATACTTTACCCCGAGCAAGAGCAAACCTGCGGAGTTGAGCAAAGCCACAATCACAATCACGATCATCAGACCTGAGATATAGCTCTGGGCCACCACCTGTATGTTGTCGATGGTGTGGTTCAAACTACCGCGCCGTTCCTTGGAAACAAACTTGTACATGAACTGCTCAAGGTGGTTGCGGTAGTAAAGAAAACAGAATACGAAAATTGGTACGATGGTGATGACGGTGAGCGCTCCTGTGGTCAGAGAGATCGTGCTGCCAACAAATGTAGTAGACATCTCCCGTAGTCCGCCTACCATGTTTCGGAACAACTCACTTTTGTTGGCCGGCTGTATGCCAAAATTATGGTAGAGGTAGTCCTGCACTTTCATAAGCAGGACGTCAAAGTTTTTGCCGATTGTGTCCAGTTCTGACGTCAGACTCATCACCTGCATGGAAAGAAACCAAACCACAAGTCCGAGTACGATCACCACCATCACAATGCTACAGAGAATAGCCAGCGCCCTTGGGATACGAAATTTTTCGAGGTCGCGGGTGAGGGGCAGCAGGAGCAGGGCAAACAGAAGTGCAAATACCAGCGGCATAAGGATTGCCTTGAAAGTCTGCAAAACCCAGATCGCCAGAAAGAATCCCAGTAAGATCATCACATACTTGACATACTGGGGTAATTTAATTTCCATAGGGTGTGTTTGTGTAAGGGTATACTGGCTGTTTAGTCACATGCAATTAAGCAAATGTTGTGCTCAAGTATAGTTAAATCTAAATATTTTTATGCTAATAAAATTAGCCAAATAAAACCTGGTGATTTCTTCTTATTTTGTGAACTGTAAGCTCCGTGGAATGGTTGTATAGATTAGTTGACAGATCCGATAATATTGGCTATATTTGCTGACTAAAAATATTAGCAATATCTTCTTTTGAAAGATGAATCGATCGGGCGCCGGAACTATTTGTAGCGTCTGATTTCTTTTATTTTTCTATATTTCCGAGTGATTCCACTAAATCAAATACACTTACGCTTACAGAATGGCAGAGTTAGAGCATAATTACAACGAAGACAGCATTCGCTCGCTGGAGCCCCGCGAACACATCAGGCTACGCCCCGGTATGTACATCGGCAAGCTGGGAGACGGATCTTCGGCCGATGATGGTATTTACATTTTGGTGAAAGAGGTGATCGACAACTCCATCGACGAACACGTGATGGGTTTCGGCAAAACCATCGACATCAAAATATCGGACCACAAGGTGCAGGTGCGCGACTATGGCCGCGGTATTCCGCTGGGTAAGGTGATTGACTGTGTGAGCAAGATCAATACCGGTGGTAAGTACGACAGCAAGGCTTTCCAGAAGTCGGTAGGTTTGAACGGTGTGGGTACCAAGGCGGTAAACGCCCTTTCGAGCCACTTTCGCATTCAGTCTGTACGCGACGGGCAGATGAAAGCCGCAGAGTTTGAGCGTGGTGTTTTAACGAACGATCTTCCGCTGGAAGCTACATCGCAGCGAAACGGTACGCTTACGGTCTTTACACCAGACGATACCATTTTCAAGAACTACCAGTTCAACCCGGATTACCTGGAGAACCAGATCTGGAACTATGTATACCTGAACGCTGGTCTGACGATCAACTTCAATGGTAAGAAATTTTACTCCGAGAATGGCCTGTTGGACCTATTGCGCAACAAAGCCGACGAGGAGAGCATGCGCTACCCGATTATTCACCTGAAAGGCAATGATATTGAGCTGGCGATAACACATGGTAACGACTACGGTGAGGAGTACTACTCTTTCGTGAACGGTCAGTACACCACGATGGGCGGTACGCACCTGGCAGCTTTCCGTGAGGCAATCGTGAAAACAGTGCGTGACTTCTATAAGAAAGACTACGATGCGGCTGACATCCGTGGCTCGATTGTAGGTGCTATTTCGCTGCGTGTACAGGAGCCGGTGTTTGAATCACAGACCAAGACCAAATTGGGTTCCATTGAAATGGGACCTGATGGTCCAGCCGTGCGTGCCTACATAAACGAGTTTGTAAAAGAGGCACTGGACAACTATCTGCACAAGAATCAGACGACGGCTGAGGCGCTTAAAAAGCGCATCGAGCAAAGTGAACGGGAACGCAAGGACATGGCGGGCGTGAAAAAGCTGGCCAACCAGCGTGCCAAGAAAGCCAACCTGCACAACCGCAAGCTGCGCGATTGCCGCCTGCACTTCAACGAAGACAAGCACGAGAACTCACTTCTATCCACGCTGTTCATCACAGAGGGTGACTCGGCGAGTGGTTCCATCACAAAATCGCGCAACGTGGACACCGAGGCGGTGTTCAGTTTACGCGGTAAGCCGCTGAACTGCTTCGGTCTGAAGAAGAAAGTAGTGTACGAAAACGAGGAGTTTAACCTGTTGCAGCACGCCCTGAATATTGAAGAAGGCCTGGAAGGCTTGCGTTACAACCGCGTGGTAATCGCAACGGATGCCGACGTGGATGGGATGCACATCCGACTGCTGCTGCTCACTTTCTTCCTGCAGTTCTTCCCGGATCTGGTGAAGAACGGCCACGTGTACATTCTGGAGACACCTCTGTTCCGGGTACGCAATAAGAAGGAGACGATCTACTGCTATAACGAAACCGAAAAACAGGCTGCGATTGAGAAACTAGGAAAGCGTCCTGAGATCACCCGTTTCAAGGGTCTTGGCGAGATCTCACCGGACGAGTTTGGGAAGTTCATTGGCGACAACATCAAGCTGAAGCCTGTGTTCCTGCAGAAAGACACGACTATCCAGAAAATGCTGAGCTACTACATGGGCAAAAACACGCCGGAGCGCCAGGCATTTATTATTGAGAACCTGAAGATTGAGAAAGACATAGTTGAGGAAGTATATGCATAACGACGAACTAAACAACGAAGGTATAGAAAGAGAAGAAGAGCTAGAGGTTGCATTTACAGACGGTGACGAAGAAGTGATCCATAACGTGACACCGGTATCCGGGCTGTACGAAAACTGGTTTCTCGACTATGCTTCTTATGTAATATTAGAGCGTGCAGTTCCTGCCATCGAGGACGGTCTTAAGCCGGTGCAACGCCGTATCCTGCATGCGATGAAGGAAATGGACGATGGTCGCTTCAACAAAGTGGCCAACGTGATCGGTCAGACTATGCAGTACCACCCGCACGGCGATGCTTCTATCGGCGATGCCATGGTGAATCTGGGTCAGAAGGATCTTCTGATTGAGACTCAGGGTAACTGGGGTGATGTACGTACGGGTGACAGCGCTGCTGCGCCGCGTTACATCGAGGCCCGCTTGTCGAAGTTTGCCTTGGATGTGGTGTTCAATCAGCAAACCACACTATGGCAGCTGAGCTACGACGGCCGTAAAAACGAGCCGGTAACGCTGCCGGTGAAATTCCCACTTTTGCTTGCGCAGGGTGTGGAAGGTATAGCCGTTGGTCTTTCGACTAAGATCATGCCGCACAACTTCAAAGAGCTGATCAAAGGTTCGATTGATGTGCTGAAAGGCCGTAAGACGACTTTGCTGCCTGACTTCCCGAACGGGGGTATGGTCGACGTGACGAACTATAACTCAGGTATGCGTGGCGGCAGAATCCGGGTGCGTGCTACCATTGAGAAAGTAGACAAGACCATGCTGATCATCCGTGATGTGCCTTACGGTATAACGACCACAGGCCTGATGGAGTCGATCGTAAAGGCGAGTGAGAACAATAAGATCAAAATCAAAAAGGTAGTCGATAACACGGCTGCCGATGTGGAGATACAGGTACAGCTGCCGCCTGGCGTTTCGCCTGACCTGACCATGGATGCGCTCTATGCCTTCACGGACTGTGAGGTGTCCATCTCGCCAAATACCTGTGTGATCATCGACGACAAACCGCACTTCCTGAGTGTGGATGAGCTGTTGCGTATTTCTACGTTCAAAACTGTGGACTTGCTCAAGCGAGAGCTCGAGATCCGCAAGGGTGAACTGGAAGACAAGTGGCACTATTCGTCGCTGGAGAAGATTTTCATCGAGAATCGCATTTACCGTGACATTGAGGAATGCGAAACCTGGGAAGCCGTGCTCGAGGCGATTGATAAGGGCTTGGATCCGTTCAAGAAGCTGCTGCGTCGTGAAGTTACGCAAGATGATATCATTCGCCTGACTGAGATTAAGATCAAGCGCATTTCCAAATACGACTCTTTCAAAGCCGATGAATACATTAAAAAGCTGGAAGAGGAGATGGCTGAGGTGGACGATAACCTGGCCAACCTGATCCGTTACGCGATTGCTTATTTTGAGGGCTTACTGAAGAAATACGGGCAGGGACGTGACCGCAAGACACAGGTGAAGACCTTCGATGTGATTACTGCACAGAAAGTTGCGATCGCTAACCAGAAGCTTTACATGAATGCCAAAGACGGCTTCATCGGTACCGGTCTGCGCAAAGACGAGTTCGTATGCGACTGCTCAGACATGGACGATATCATTGTGTTCCGTAAGGATGGTAAATTCACTGTGACCAAAGTTGCGGAGAAAACCTTTGTAGGCAAGGACATCATCATGGCCGGCGTTTATAATAAGAACGACGAGCACATGGTCTACAACATGATCTATGTGGACGGCAAGACCGGAGTGTCCTTCGCCAAGCGTTTCTCTGTGAAGTCGATCACCCGTGACAAGGAATACGACCTGACGAAGGGTAACAAAAATTCTAAGGTACATTATCTCACTGCTAACCCGAATTCAGAGTCGGAGGTGGTGAATATTACACTTGCTCCGCAAGCTTCTGCCCGCATTAAGCAGTTCGACTATGACTTTGCCGAACTGATGATAAAAGGCAAAGGATCAAACGGTAATATCGTGACGAAGTATCCGGTTAAGAAGGTGGTGCAGAAGAGTCTGGGCGAGTCGACTTTGGGTGGACGCGAGATCTTCTACGATGAAGTGATCGGCCGTCTGAACACCGAAGGCCGCGGCCGTTACCTTGGTTCGTTCAACACCGACGATACGATCCTGGTTATTTACGAAGACGGTACTTACGAGCAGACCACATTCGATCTGGCCAACCACTATACCGTGGAGAAGATCAAGGTGCTGCAGAAGTTCGATCCGGGGTTGGTTGTTTCCGCTATTTATTATGAAGGCGAGAATAAAACTTACTATGTGAAGCGATTCAAGATTGAGACTTCCACAGTAGGTAAGAAGTTCAGCTTTATACCTGAAACCAAAAACTCCAGGCTGGAGGCTGTATCTACACATTCACTTCCGATGGCCACTATTAGCTTCAAACGTTCGCTCCGAGGCGAGAAGGAAACGGAGAAACTGCTGCTGAGTGAATTCATTGATGTGAAGGGTTGGAAAGCCATGGGTAACAAATTGAGCTACTTTAAGATCTTCGATGTGAAAGTGCCGAAACAGGAGGAAGTGGAGCAGGAAGAAAAGCCTAAAACTAAGAAAGTTACCACGAAGCGAGAGCCCGTAACACTGCCTTCCGAACTGAAGGAATTGGCAGAGGAGGCAGCCAAAGTGAGTGGGGCTCAACTTGATGCGCTCGAAACCGTAGAAGAACTTACAGAAGACGGCAGTGCAAAAGAGGCTTTGAAGAAAAAGAAACAGCTGGATTTGTTCTAAATTAAATCCTTTTTTGCATAAGTCGTTTTAAAGCAATATATTAGATTGCTTATTACAAATTATGCGAATACTTTTCAAAGCTATACCCATTTTATTCATCATGCTCGGTTTCCTGATTCGTCCGCTGGAGGTACTGGGAGATTCCGGGCATGATGTGCTTTTAAAAAAGGCCTATGAACTGAAGGAGCAGTACAAGGAAACAGAGGCACTGGCGGTATATGAGCAGATATTAGCTGCTGATGAGTTAAATTATGAAGCCCTGTGCCAGGCCAGCCTGCTACACAATTTGATGGGTCACCGTTTTACAGATGACAGCCGCAAACTGAATCACTTCAGCACTGCAAAGTCTTATGCCCAGCGCGCCTATCAGGTGGACTCCATGGATGCCCGATCAAATTATGCCATGGCACTTTCGTTGGCCTCATTGGCAACAATCTCAGGACCGAAACAGCGACTGGCTACTTTCAGCCAGTTAAAACCCTACCTGGATGGAGCTCTGGCGGCAGATTTCAGACATGCAGATGCCTGGCACTTGCTGGGACGCTGGTATTTCAAAATGGCGAACCTCAATTTTGCCGAGATCACAGCTTACAAAGTGATGCTGGGGGGGATGGCAGATAAGCCTGCTACCAATAAGGATGCTATATACGCTATGGAGATGGCCATTCTGCACAACCCGAATAACCTGCGCTATTACTTTGATTTGGCCAACATTTATCAGGAGATGAAAAATAAAGAAGCCTGTGTCTATACGCTGCAGCGTGCCATGGCCCAGAACCTTGACTTGCAAACGAAAGAGGAGCTGGAGTTGAGCAGGCGCTGTAAAATTATGCTGCAGGAGTATCAGAAGTAACATGATAGCAATGCAACGCAAAGGGCCTGCAGCTTCATTGCAACGCAAAGGGCCTGCTTCCGGATGGTGGCAGGCCCTTTGCGTTGCTTGAAAACTATAAGGCAGGCGAATTGTCGGTATTTAGGCAAATTATCTATAATTTAGCGCCATTCAAGCTAGTAAGAAAAGACAGCACATGATGTCTCGTTGGGTCTTAAGTTGGGTAGTGTTGGGGATGTTGACTCTTTCCGGTTGCGGCAAAGAAGAAGGTACCCGGGAGCAGATGGTAGACCTGGAGGCTGTGGCTGTGGAGGACCCGGCCAAACAGCTGGTAAGCCTCAGCGAAGCGATCGACCGGTCAAAGCGCGATGGCAGTTTGTACGCACGCAGAGCCATGGTGCTGCTGCGGCAGGGGGAACTGGATAGAGCCTTAAGTGATGTAAACGAGGCCATTAAGCTGTCGAAGGAGCCTGCTAACTTTTTCGTGAAAGCGCAGGTGCTATACCTGATGGGGCGTCACGAAGAAGCCCTGCCACTGGCGCTACAGGCAGAGCGTAACTCGTATGAAAGTTCATCACTTTACGTGCTCTTAACAGAGCTATACCTTGACAGAGGGGCGTATACAAAGGCTTCTCATTTCGCGCGACAGGCGCTTGAGTTGTCAGCTGACGATCCGCATGCAATCTACTTCAAGGGTAGAGTGCTGGAAGTGACCGGTGATACAGCTGTTGCCATCAGGCATTACCAGCAGGCCTTGGAGCTGAAGCCAGACTTTGCGGAGACGCACCGATCACTGGCAGGGCTATACCTGGCGCAGCAGGACCTGGCACAGCCAAAACGCATACGCAACAGGGTTTGCGCCAGTCACCGGAGGATCCACAACTGTGGTATTACAAAGGAATGCTACAGCTGCAGTCGGCACGAAAGGACAGCGCCCTGGCTAGTTTTGAAAAAGTGCTGTCTTTAGCAGACACGATGCAGGCAGCCCATTTTCAGGTGGCGCTACTGCAGCATGGCATAGGAGCCTACGAGCTGGCCTTGCAACACCTGGAGAGTGCTCCAAGGTATAGCAATGTGCTCAAGTACCTGTCTGTGCGGGCAAGTAGCCTGGAACGGATAGGAGAGAACCTGGCAGCACTGCGAACTTACGAACGCATGCTGGCGATTGAGCCGAAACATACGTATGCGCAGCAGAGCGTTGCCAGGTTAAGATACAGATTGGAAAGACCCAGACCCCAGCTCGACAGTATGGCTGTCAGGCAGCGGGGCTTTTAACACGATACTAAGAAGAAAACATGATCAACATCACTTTGCCAGACGGCTCTGTACGCCAGTATCAGAAAGGTGTAACTGGCCTCGAGATCGCCAGCAGCATTAGCGAGGGCCTTGCCCGCAATGTTTTGGCCGTAAAGGTGAACGATTCCGTTTGGGATCTGTCTCGCCCATTGAAGAAGATGCCAACGTGCAGCTGCTCACCTGGAACGACGATCTGGGCAAAAATACGTTCTGGCACTCTTCCGCCCACTTGTTGGCCGAAGCACTGGAAGAGCTATACCCAGGTATAAAATTCGGTATAGGTCCTCCTGTTGAGAACGGCTTTTACTATGACGTGGACCTGGGCGAGGGCAGAACCTTCTCGCAGGATGACTTCGCCAAAGTAGAGCAGAAAATGCTGGAACTGGCACGCGCCAAAAATGAATACAAGCGTGAAGAAGTATCAAAAGCCGACGCCATTAAGTATTTCACTGAAAAAGGTGACCAGTACAAGCTCGATTTGATTAAGGACCTGGAAGATGGTTCGATCACTTTTTACACCCAAGGCAAGTTCGTAGACCTTTGCCGCGGACCGCATATTCCGAACACTGGTTTCATCAAAGCGGCTAAGCTGATGAACGTAGCCGGTGCTTATTGGAGAGGCGATGAGAAAAGCAAGCAGCTGACTCGTATCTATGGTGTCACTTTCCCGAAGCAGAAAGAGCTGACAGAGTACCTGGAGCGCCTGGAGGAAGCCAAGAAGCGTGATCACCGTAAATTGGGTAAGGAGCTGGAGCTGTTCGCTTTCTCTGAAAAAGTAGGAATGGGCTTGCCGCTGTGGTTGCCGAAAGGTACCCTGCTGCGTGAGCGCCTCGAGCAGTTCATGCGTAAGGCACAGGTTAAAGCCGGTTACCAGCCGGTTGTTACCCCGCATATTGGTAGCAAAGAGCTGTACATTACTTCCGGCCACTACGAGAAGTATGGAGCCGACTCGTTCCAGCCGATCAAGACGCCGAATGAAGGGGAGGAGTTCTTCCTGAAGCCAATGAACTGTCCGCACCACTGTGAGATCTACAAGACACGTCCGCGCTCTTATAAGGAGTTGCCGGTACGTCTGGCAGAGTTCGGCACGGTATACCGTTACGAGCAAAGCGGCGAGCTGCACGGCCTAACCCGTGTTCGTGGCTTTACACAGGACGATGCGCACATCTTCTGCCGTCCGGACCAAGTGAAGGATGAGTTCAAAAAAGTAATTGACCTGGTGTTATACGTGTTCAATGCCCTTGGTTTTGAAGACTATACTGCTCAGATATCATTGCGTGATCCCGAGAACAAACAGAAGTACATAGGTGGTGACGAGGCCTGGGAAAAGGCAGAGAGCGCGATCATAGAGGCTGCTGAGGAGAAAGGGTTGCGCACTGTAACCGAACTGGGAGAGGCTGCGTTTTACGGACCAAAGCTCGACTTTATGGTACGCGACGCCTTGGGCCGCAAGTGGCAGCTTGGAACTATTCAGGTAGATTATCAGTTACCGGAACGCTTCCAATTGGAATACATTGGTGCTGATAACCAGAAACATCGCCCTGTTATGATCCACCGTGCGCCTTTCGGTTCACTGGAACGTTTCGTGGCCGTTCTGATCGAGCACTGCGGTGGTAACTTCCCGCTGTGGCTGAGCCCGGAGCAGTTTGCCATCCTGCCTATATCTGAGAAGTACCAGGACTTCGCACAGCAGGTATATGACCGACTGCAGCAGGAAGATATCCGTGGCTTCGTAGACAACCGCGACGAGAAGATCGGGCGTAAGATCCGTGACGCAGAAGTGAGCAAAGTGCCTTATATGCTGATCGTTGGTGAGAAAGAGCAGGAAAACGGAGCAGTCTCTGTTCGCAGGCACGGAGAAGGTGATCTTGGCACAATGACAGTGGAGGAGTTCATATCTAGCTTTCAGTCAAAAGTTGCTGAGATGCTGAACAATTAAAGAAAGATATTTTTTTCTTGATATAAAAAGTGCGATATTCGCACCCTGATTGTAGAAACTAAATTTAAGGAGGTAAAACTATAGCTACGCCAAACAAGCGCTACATCCCACGCGGAAAAGTGGAAGAGCCATACAAAGTCAATGATAAAATAACTGCCAGAGAGGTCCGGTTAGTTGGTGACAATGTAGAGCAGGGGGTATTCTCGACCAGAGATGCTCAGAAAATAGCGAATGAGCAGAATCTTGACCTGGTTGAGATTTCGCCAACTGCTAATCCACCGGTATGCCGAATCATCGACTACTCGAAATTCAAGTACGAGCAGAAGAAGAAAACCCGTGAGATGAAAGCGAAGGCTCAGAAAGTTGTCATCAAGGAGATCCGTTTCGGTCCCAACACAGATGACCACGACTTTGAGTTCAAGCTGAAGCACGCCAAGTCCTTCCTTGAAAGCGGTTTCAAGATCAAGTCTTATGTACACTTCGTCGGTCGTACGATTGTGTTTAAGGAAAGAGGCGAGATCCTGTTGCTGAAGTTCGCACAGGCGCTTGAGGACATTGCCAAGGTGGAGCAGCTGCCTAAACTGGAAGGAAAGAGAATGTTTTTGATTCTTTCTCCGAAAGTGGCACCTCCTGCTAAAAAGTAATTTGTTTCATTAATTATATACACATGCCAAAAGTTAAAACAAAATCTGGTGCAAAGAAGCGTTTTTCTTTGACAGGTACTGGCAAGATTAAGCGTAAGCACGCTTATAAAAGCCACATCCTGACCAAGAAGACGACTAAGCAGAAGCGTAACTTGACACACACTGGCCTTGTAAGCTCAGCTGACATGGACAGAGTGAAGCTGATGCTTCAAATCTAATTCCCCGGAGTTAGAACGGTTAATTATTTAGTACGAACCCGGTATCTGGTCTTTTGAAGATTAAAATTTAATCACCAGCCGCCAAAACTTTTTAGAAATGCCTAGATCGGTAAACGTTGTCGCAGCGCGACACAGAAGAAAAAAAATGATGAAAATGGCCAAAGGTTACTTTGGCCGTCGCAAGAATGTCTGGACAGTTGCGAAAAACGCAATTGAAAAAGGTTTGCTTTATGCTTACCGCGACAGAAAAGCGAAAAAGAGAGATTTCCGCGCCCTTTGGATCCAGCGTATCAACGCAGGTGCACGTGAGCATGGCATGTCTTACTCTCAGCTAATGGGCGCTTTGAAAAAGGCGAACATCGACCTGAACCGCAAAGTACTTGCTGACCTGGCGATGAACCATCCGGAAGCTTTCAAGAGCATCGTTGACAAAGTAAAGTAATTTACTTTAGATATATTACAAAAGAGGGCCTGGCGCAAGTCAGGCCCTCTTTGCGTTTATACCTGTCTGCAAACTAACCAAAGTCATCTTTGTGTATGACTGCTGTCATCGCGCATGGGTAGGAAGTTGCGCTACTTCGCATTGTTGCGGTCAAACACAAATGATCAGGTAATTTATAATAGCCTGGCGTACGTTGGCCCGTTTACACCACCTTCCAAAACGATGCGGACATGGAAAAAAGTTTTACCCGAAAACTGCTGCTGTTAGCGGCTTTTATATGGCTGCCCCTTGAAACAGCCTGGGCCCAGCTATACCTGACACCACAGGTAAGGCCAAGAGCTGAATGGCGCAATGGCTACCAAAGCTTGCCTGATAGTCAGAATGGTGCCTTTTTTGTAAACCAGCGCTCCCGGCTCACACTTGATTACAAGCAAGACAAGGTGCAGATGAAATTTAGTTTACAGGACGTCAGGGTATGGGGCGATGAGCTACACCTGAAAGACGTGCCTTCCATGGCCATGCACGAGGCCTGGGGAGAATTTGCATTGTCAGATAAGTTCGCAGTCAGGCTAGGCCGGCAGGAATTCGTTTACAACAACGATCGCCTGCTTGGCAATGTGGATTGGGTACAGCAGGCTCGAAGTCATGATGGGGTGCTGCTCAAAGCAAGGTGGCAGGGGATAAGCCTTGATGCAGGCGGTGTTTTTAACCAGGAGAGAGAAGCGCTATTTGATACCCATTACAGTATGAACAACTACAAAGTACTCGGCTTCCTGTGGGCACAGAAACAGCTGAATGACCAACTATCGGTATCAGTCATGCATATTAGCGACGGCTTTCAGCGACCTGATACTGTAGGCGGTGTTTACTTCCGGCATACCTACGGCCTGGACCTGAACTACCAGCAGGAACGTGCGCAGTTCAACGGTGCCCTGTACAGACAGTCAGGCGAGCATAGCAGTGGCAAGCGGATCTTAGCCTACCTGGCGGTGGCAGAAGCATCCTATTCCTTCCAGCCTTTGCGCTTCACAATTGGCACAACTTATCTGTCCGGTATGACAGGGCATGACAGCAAAGTGCGTTCCTTCAACACGCTGTATGCTACCAACCATAAGTTCTATGGCTTCATGGATTACTTTATCAATGTTCCGGCAGACACACGACAGGCGGATTGCATAACAGCTACTTTAAAACCAGCTATACACCAAAGGGTAAGTACAGCCTTTCATTGGACTACCACTATTTTGCACTGACCAAAAACCTTGGTGCTACAGAAACACTTCCCGGCACCAGCGATCGTTATTTAGGTTCAGAGCTGGATGCTGTGGTCCATTACAAGCACTCTGATCAAATTCAGTTTTTTATTGGGTATAGTACATTGTTTGCGGGCAGCTCCATGGAAGCGATAAAGCCAGGCAGTGCTGCTGCCTATGCCGATTGGGGGTGGGTGATGGTCAATATCCAGCCGCGTATCCTGCTGAAGTCGTTTGAGAAAGATAGATAAGTTATAAAAAAGGCCCTTGCCAAAATCTGGTAAGGGCCTTTCGTTTGCTGGTGTCAGCTCTATTTCGCCATTAGTTCGTGCACTTTTGCCTTCACGGCTTCGTCCTGCTGGTAGGCCGTCACGATCTCTCTGTATTTGTCTTCTGTAAGGCCTTCTTCTTCAAGAGCCTTTTTTACATTTTCTTTTACAGTAGGCTGAATCTCAATTATCTGTTTTGCGGCTTTGTCAAAAGCAGCCAGTTGCTCCGGGCTTGCACCTGTCTCTGCCAGCTTCTGCTCACGCTGTGCCTGCGCAAATTTGTTAAACTGCTCTACATCCATGCCCGCTTCTTCTATAATGTTGAGCATGTTCTGCTGCCCTTCCTTCTGGATAGCCGTCACCTTTGCGTTTGCCTGTAAAAACTTTTTGAGTTCCTCTTCAGAGAATCTGTCCTGCTGAAGCTGTTCCTGCTGGGTTACTTCATCTGCCTGCTGTGCTGATGCGGATTGAGCGTACCCAAGGGCGAAGAGAACGAGAACACCTGACAAAATCTTTTTCATTTTCATGATCGGTTGTTTTAAGGGATTAGGTTAAAAAAGAGTCACAAAAGGCTTCTGGCAGGTCGACTGCAGGAGCCCATAAATTTTAAGATAGTAAAAACAGGAGCTAGTGCCAAAAGAAAAAGAAATCTCTTCTGAGAGGTCAACACAATTGCCAGATTATGCAAAATGCAGGAGGGATGAGGTGTGCAGGCAAGAAGGCATAAAAAAAGCCCCAGACATAGCCTGGAGCTTTGTAGCGGGGAGCAGAATCGAACTGCCGACCTCAGGGTTATGAATCCTGCGCTCTAACCATCTGAGCTACCCCGCCGAATTGTGGTGCAAATATAAGAGGTAAGTTTTTAAAAAAGCAACAATTGATGCACAAAAAAATATTTTATTTTCTGTATATTTAGCAAATCAGAAATTAATACTATACTTACTCAGTCACTTACAATACCAGACAATGAAAGCTACAAAGACGAAATTTGTGCATGAGTACCCAATAAATGCATCTGCCCGCTTGCTATACCCGTACCTGAGCACTCCAAGTGGCCTGGCCCAGTGGTTTTCTGACGATGTTTCGGTAAACGAAGACAAGGTGTTTAACTTTTTCTGGGATGGTCGCAATCACTATGCTGAGATGACAAACCATCGTACGAATCGCTCTGTGCGCTTCTTGTTTCTCAACGACGACAAATCACACGCTTCGGATCCATCTTATATCGACTTTTCAATCGAAACAAGTGAACTGACGCAGGAGCAGTATCTGAAGGTAGTAGACTACTCGGAGGAAAATGATGAAGAAGAGCTGGAAGAGCTATGGGAGCACTTGCTGCAGAAACTTCGTGAAATAGTGGGAGGGTAGCACATCTTAGCTTCAAAGGCTTATCTTTGCACGATTTTTGAAAGTCCGGTGTTAAAGAAAAAAACCGGGATTTTTGATGCCCGCATGCCAATTGGCCCACATGAAGAAACTAGATAAGCTAATACTTAAATCATTTGCCGGACCATTCTTGCTCACGTTTGCCATCGTGGAGTTTATCCTGCTTACGCAGTATATGCTCAAATACCTCGATGAGTTAGTGGGCAAAGACCTTGGTTACGACGTTTTTGCAGAGCTGTTGTTTTACTTCAGCATCAACATGGCACCTGTGGCACTGCCATTGGCGGTGCTGCTTTCGGCACTGATGACATTTGGTACGCTAGGAGAGCACCACGAGCTCACAGCTATTAAAACTTCAGGTATAGCATTGCCACGGATTCTGCGTCCGGTTGCCTTTTTTGTGATTTCGCTGTCCATTGGAGCCTTCTTCTTTAACAACTATGTGGTTCCGAAGGCCAACCTGAAGGCCTACAGTCTTTTGTGGGACATCAGGCAGAAAAAGCCTGCCATGAACTTTAAGGAGGGTGCCTTTTACAATGGACTGCCCGGCTACAGCATTAAGATTAACGAGAAGTTAAATGATGGCCGCTCATTGCGTGACATCATGATCTATGATCACTCGAAGGGTGGCAACAATACCACGGTTATACTGGCTGACTCGGGGCAGATGTATACCGAGCACGATGAAAATTACCTGATTCTGGAGCTTTTCAGGGGGAATACCTATGTGGACCAGAACAACGGTGGATTCCGAAATTCGTCTGAGCAGTTCGTGCGGGAGAAGTTTGATGCCACTAAAATCATCTTTAGCCTTGCTTCTTTTGAGTTGGGGCGTACCCGTGAAGAACTCTTCTCTGACAACAAGATGATGAAGAACATTGGGCAACTGACAGCGGTAACGGACTCCCTGCGACGGTCGGGGGTGCGGGAGCGGCAGATGTACGCTCCAAATGTGGACCCGTTCTACATGTACTTCAAGGCAGATACAGGACAGGTGAAAAACGGACTGCCGGTGACCAAGGTGCTGCCTGACTCGGTACACGAGCGGAAGGATCTGTCACCGATTACGGCTGATGTGATGTTGGCAGCAGCAAATAAAGCCCGTAACGTGAAAAGCTTTACAGGTAGCTACAAAGAGCGGGTGACAACACTCAGTCGTGATGCCAACAACTACGAGATTGAGATTTGGCGCAAGTATACCCAGTCATTTGCCATCCTGATCATGTTCCTGATCGGAGCCCCATTGGGTGCTATCATTAAGAAAGGTGGTCTGGGAGTACCCGTGATCATCTCGATCATGTTTTTTATTGTGATGTATGTGCTGGGTATACTTGGGGAGAAATGGGCCAGAGAAGGGCTTGTCTCTGTAGAGGCGGGGATGTGGGGAGCAAACGCTATCCTGCTGCCAATCGGCATGTTTTTCCTGTACCAGGCTCAGAATGACTCCAGCCTGCTGGAAATAGACTTCTGGCGCAAACTCATGACCCGGCTAAAACGCAGTAAAATATAGCCCTGTGTTAAAATAACTCGCCGCAAATAGTTTTTTAATATAGATATTTTATTTAACTTTGCGGCTTATACGGGAAACTATCCACTGAATATAACAGATTGATATTTTTTATACGCAATGAAATTAACTACTGAAGCGAAACAAGAAATTTTTGAGAAGTACAGCCTGACCAAGTCTAAGACTGACACTGGTTCTGCAGAAGGCCAGATCGCGCTGTTCACCACGCGCATTGCTGATCTGACAGAGCACCTGAAAGTTCATAGAAAAGACTTCGGCACTCGCCTTGGACTTCTTAAGCTGGTAGGTAAGAGAAGAAGACTTCTGAACTACCTGCAGAAAAATGACATTGAAAGATACAGAGCGATCATCGCCGAGCTTGGTATCCGTAAATAAGCTTATAGAAAATTAGGGAATTTCTTACAGGGATTCCCTAATTTTTTCTGCCCCCTTTTGTATTTCCCCCTTCCTCTTTGCCAGTACCCCAGCAGCGGCTGCAAACGGTAGCCCTGTTCTATTTGATGCTAAAAACAATAATTGAAGATGTCACAAAACGCGATCACTAAAACAATCATTCTTCCGGATGGCCGGGAGATCATAATCGAAACTGGTAAATTAGCCAAGCAGGCTGACGGATCTGTGGTAGTAAAAATGGGTAACACCATGCTATTGGCAGCCGTTGTTTCTAACAAAGAAGCCCGCGAGGGAGTTGATTTCTTGCCCCTTTCAGTAGACTATCAGGAGAAGTTTGCTTCTTCCGGTAAGATCCCTGGAGGATTCCTGAAAAGAGAGGCTCGCCTCTCTGACTACGAAATCCTTATTTCGCGCCTGGTAGACCGTATCCTGCGCCCTATGTTCCCGGGTGACTACCATGCCGAAACCCAAATGACTATACACATGATCTCTGCAGACACGGAGATCCTGCCTGACGCACTGGCTGCATTAGCTGCCTCTGCCGCACTGGCAGTTTCTGATATCCCTTTCAACGGTCCTATATCTGAAGTTCGTGTTGCCCGTATCGACGGTCAGCTGGTGATCAACCCGCTGGCTTCTGACCTGCAGCGCGCCGACATCGACATGATCGTTGGTGCTTCTATGGACAGCGTAGCCATGGTGGAAGGTGAGATGAACGAAGTGTCTGAAGAAGAGATGCTAGAAGCAATTGCCTTTGCACACGAAGCGATTAAAGTACAGTGCCAGGCACAGCTGGAGCTGGCCGAAATGGTGGGCAAGCTGCAAAAGCGTGAGTACTCACACGAAACGCACAACGATGAGTTGCGCCAGAAGGTATACGATGCCACTTACGAGAAAGCTTACGAAGTTGCAAAGCGTGGCCGTGCAAACAAATCTGAGCGTAAAGAAGGATTTGCTTCTGTTCTGAACGAATTCATCGAATCACTTGGTGAGGAACATGAATTTGACCTTGGTCTGATCAAGACTTACTACCACGATGTAGAGAAAGAAGCGGTTCGCAACATGATCCTGAACGACCGCGTGCGTCTGGATGGTCGTCAGCTGAACGAGATTCGTCCAATCTGGTCAGAAGTAAATTACCTGCCAGCTACCCACGGTTCTGCTGTATTTACCCGTGGTGAAACACAGTCGCTGACAACAGTGACACTTGGTACCAAACTGGACGAGCAGATGATCGACAGTGCGATGGTGTCTGGTTCAAACAAATTCCTGCTGCATTATAACTTCCCTGCCTTCTCTACTGGCGAGGTGAAGCCAAACAGAGGTCCTGGACGTCGTGAGATTGGTCACGGTAACCTGGCACTGCGTGCACTTAAGAAAGTACTTCCAGCTGACGCTGAGAACCCATATACAATCCGTATCGTTTCCGATATCCTGGAATCTAACGGTTCTTCTTCTATGGCTACCGTATGTGCCGGCTCACTGGCGCTGATGGATGCAGGTGTTCCTGTAAAGGATGCCGTATCAGGTATAGCGATGGGTCTGATCACAGATGAGAAGACAGGCAACTTTGCCGTTCTTTCTGATATCCTGGGTGATGAAGACCATCTGGGTGACATGGACTTTAAAGTAGCTGGTACCAGCAAAGGTATCACAGCCTGCCAAATGGACATTAAAGTACAGGGCTTGTCACACGAAGTGTTGAGCCAGGCTTTGGCCCAGGCAAAAGACGGTCGTCTGCACATTCTCGGTGAGATGAACAAGACAATCTCAGCCCCGGCTGCAGACTACAAGCCACATACGCCACGTTCATTCAACATGGTGATCGACAAGGAGTTCATTGGTGCTGTAATCGGACCAGGTGGTAAAGTGATCCAGCAGATCCAGAAAGACACTGGTGCTACGATCATCATCGAGGAGAAGAACGAGAAAGGTCATGTGAACATTTTCGCCAGCAACCAGGATTCTATGAACAGTGCCGTGAGCAAGGTCAAAGCGATCGTGGCGCAGCCTGAGATAGGAGAGGTATACATTGGTAAAGTGAAATCGATTCAGCCTTACGGTGCTTTCGTAGAGTTCATGGCAGGCAAAGATGGTTTGCTGCATATTTCAGAGATCAAGCACGAACGCCTCGAAACGATGGATGGTGTGTTGGAGATCGGCGAAGAAGTGAAAGTGAAACTCATCGACGTCGATAAGAAAACAGGTAAATTTAAGCTTTCCCGTAAGGCTATTTTACCAAAGCCGGGCGCTGAAGCGCAACAATAATCAAACTTTTTAATACTCCTGATGCCCGTTCCGTATAAGGCGGAGTGGTGTCAGGAGTATTATGTTTTGCTGTCGCGTACTAGCTTCTTGATTTTATTCTTAAAATGTAAGAACTTTGCGCGATTTTCTGATGTTACCACTCCGAGCCCGGAATTAAGATTTTCACATTTTTTGTAATAACAACATACTCTGATGAGACAACTCAAGATAAGCAAACAGATCACCAACCGCGAAAGCCAGTCGCTGGACAAGTACCTTCAGGAGATTGGTAAAGTTGATTTGCTTACACCAGATGAGGAGGTATCGCTTGCTCAGAGGATCAAAGAGGGAGATCAGTTTGCACTTGAGAAATTAACGAAAGCCAACCTGCGTTTCGTTGTGTCGGTTGCCAAGCAGTATCAGAATCAGGGCCTTTCACTGGGCGACCTTATCAACGAAGGTAACCTTGGTCTGATCAAAGCTGCCAAGCGCTTCGACGAAACAAGAGGTTTCAAATTCATCTCATATGCAGTTTGGTGGATCCGTCAGTCTATTCTGCAGGCTTTGGCCGAGCAGTCTCGTATTGTGCGTCTGCCGCTGAACCGTGTTGGTTCTCTTAACAAGATCTCTAAGTCATTCTCTGAACTGGAGCAGAAATTTGAGCGTGAGCCTTCTCCGGAAGAGATCGCGGAGGTACTGGAGCTGACAACCGCTGAGGTTGTAGATACGCTTAAGATCTCTGGACGCCACGTCTCTGTAGATGCTCCGTTCGTGCAGGGCGAGGAAAACCGCCTGCTGGACGTGCTGGAGAATGAAGACGAAGAATCACCTGACACTGGTTTGATGAACGATTCGCTTCGCAAAGAAGTGCAGCGCGCACTCTCGACCCTTACCAAGCGTGAGGCCGACGTGATTACGCTTTACTTCGGCCTGAACGGTGAGCATTCACTGACACTCGAGGAGATCGGGGAGAAGTTCAACCTGACCCGTGAGCGGGTACGCCAGATCAAGGAGAAAGCCATCCGCAGACTGCGTCATACATCCAGAAGCAAGGCACTGAAGCCTTACCTGGGTTAAGCAATAGTAACATGACAAAGAGCCCTGTCCGTAAGGTCAGGGCTCTTTGCATTTGAGGCTATGCAGGCACGCTGTCTGCCGTGCTCAGGCTAATTAACATAGGAAGTATGCAGGCAGAGCATGAGAAATTTTGTATACTTGCAACCAATTTCGATAAAGCACTACTTGAACATGGAAATAGAAAAAGTAAAATGCCTGATCATCGGTTCAGGTCCCGCTGGGTATACAGCAGCTATATATGCTTCCCGTGCCGGATTGAACCCTGTATTGTATCAGGGATTGCAGCCAGGCGGTCAGCTGACCATTACCAATGATGTAGAAAACTACCCTGGCTACCCCGATGGCATCAATGGGCCGCAGATGATGGAGGACTTTAAGCGACAGGCGGAGCGTTTTGGTACCGATGTAAGGTATGGCATCGCCACTGCCGTAGATTTTTCGTCTCAGCCGCACAAAGTGACTATTGACGATCAGAAAGTAATTGAGGCACACACCGTGATCATCTCAACTGGTGCATCTGCCAAGTGGCTGGGGATGGAGTCAGAAGCCCGCCTGAATGGCAATGGCGTGAGTGCCTGTGCCGTTTGCGATGGATTCTTTTACCGTAGACAGGACGTGGCCATTGTAGGCGCCGGCGACACGGCGCTGAGGAGGCAACCTACCTTTCCAACATCTGCAATAAGGTATACATGATCGTGCGACGTGACGAAATGCGTGCGTCCACCATCATGCAGGAGCGTGTTAAGAAAACCAAGAACATTGAAATTCTCTGGAACTCTGTAACCGATGAGATACTGGGCGAGGAAGTAGTAGAAGCTGTGCGCGTGCGCAACGTGCTGACAGACGAGCTGCGCGAGATTCCTGTGAAGGGCTTTTTCGTGGCAATCGGTCACAAGCCTAACTCCGATATCTTTGCAGATTACCTGAACCTGGACGAGAACGGTTATATTCGTACCATTCCGGGAACAAGCAAAACCAACATCGACGGCGTATTTGCCTGTGGCGATGTGCAGGACTTCACATACCGCCAGGCTGTGACAGCTGCCGGTTCGGGATGTATGGCTGCGCTGGATGCAGAACGCTATCTGGCTGCTCAGGATTTGCACTAAAAATCACCTACATATCAAGCCTGCCAAGCATATTCTTTTGAGTCTGGTAGAAGCTGACCACAATAAAATGGCGTTGCTGCAGTTAGTTTTGCGTGAATTAGCCCTACTGATACAGCCCCGCCTAATATCCAATATAATGCTAAAGTATAAAGCACCCCTTACGATTGCACTCTTTTTACTCTGTCTTATAGCCGGGACGGACAGTGCCTTTGCTCAGGTAAGGTCAAGGATCTATTTAAGGTAAAATCGCCTAAGATAGATTATGTTCGGCCTGACACCACTATTCTGATTAAGTACGAGGAGTTTCCGGAAGATGAATCGGATGCAGGCAAATCGATCTTCTTTAACCCGAAGCGAGAGCTTTCGATTGTTAGTGAAGATACCTCAGAGCTCGACTTAGGGGAGCAGCATATCGTGGAAGTATCGGAGGAGGTGCTGATCGACTCTGCCTGGATCAAGATAGCAGGTTACTATGCCATCTGGGATACCCGTAACATCAACCCGTACCGGATGGATGGGCGTCAGCTCAAAGATACAGTGGATATCACCTTATACGACCCGAGATCCAACCGTGATTATAAAATGCCTTTGGAAAAGACACCTGTCACAAGCCGTTTCGGACATAGGGGGTATCGCTGGCATTACGGTACTGATATTGACCTGAACACCGGCGACTCCATTTATGCCGCCTTTGACGGGGTGGTACGCATCAACAAGTGGGATGGCGGAGGTTATGGTAACTACATTGTGCTGCGCCATTACAACGGCCTGGAGACCCTCTACGGGCACATGAGTAAAACCATCGCAGAGACGGGACAGTTTGTAAAAGCCGGTGAAGTGATTGGTTTAGGTGGTAGCACCGGTCGAAGCTCCGGTCCCCACCTGCACTATGAAGTGCGCTACCAGGGCAATCCACTTGATCCGGAGCTGATGTATGACTTCCCTGACTATCTCCTCAAAGGACAGAGCTTCGTTATCACCTCTGCCTTGTTCAACTATTATAACAGGGCAAAGGGCAGTAGCAGCAGCGGCTCCCGCAAAGCTTCTTATCACAAAGTGCGAAGCGGCGATACCCTGTCAGGTATAGCAAAGCGCTACGGTGTGTCTGTGAGCCAGATAACCAAACTGAACGGCATCAGTACGCGTACCACCCTGAAGGTCGGGCGTTCGCTTCGAATCAAATAAGAAAAAATTGAAAATGAAATTAGATATACTTGCCTTTGCCTCACACCCGGATGATGTAGAGCTTGGGTGTGCGGGTACACTGATAGCCCATATCGCCGCTGGCAAAAAGGCTGGGGTGGTGGACCTGACACGTGGTGAACTCGGTACGAGGGGCACACCTGCTGAGCGGGTGGCCGAAGCAGAGGAAGCCGCCAGGATCATGGGCCTCTCTGTTCGTGACAACCTTGGCTTTGCAGATGGATTTTTCGCCAACGACAAGGAGCACCAGTTGCAGATTGTGCGCAAGGTGCGCCAGTACCAACCTGATATCGTACTGATGAATGCGCTGCACGACAGACACCCTGACCATGGTCGTGGAGCGGCCGTAGTAGCTGAAGCTTGCTTCCTGGCTGGTCTGAAGATGATCAAGACTTTAGGTGATGATGGTTTAGAGCAGCAGGCCTGGAGACCGAAGGCAATGTACAACTTCATTCAGGACCGCTACATCAAGCCTGACTTTGTGATGGATGTGACGCCTCATTGGGAAAAGAAAATTGAAACCATCCGAGCCTTCAGAACGCAGTTCTATAATCCTGATGATAACTCTCCTAACACTTATATCTCCTCACCGGAGTTTCTGGATTTCATTGAAGCAAGGGCTCGTGAGTATGGACATGCAATTGGGGTAACATTTGGGGAGGGCTTTACATCTGCCAAGCAGGTAGGGGTGCGCAACCTGTTTGATCTGATTTAATTCCCATAATAAGTATACAAGCAGAAGGGGCCGGTCATATGACCGGCCCCTTCTGTTATTTTAGAATAAGCTATACCTTATTTTACTCTGTTTTTGCGCCAGTTAGAAACCGTGCCATTTTGGGTGCCAGTGCTCGGCGCACTTGCTTTAGGCTTGTTGTTTCCTAACAGCATAGCGGACAGTACTGCAGCTATTTCATCTGCGTCTTCGGTTGGTTTTGGCTCCAGGACGCTTGGGCTAAAGTAGCGCTCAATGAATTTGGTGTCAAAGTTACCTGAAACAAAAGCTTCATGCTGCAACACAAATGTGCCGAAAGGCAGGGTGGTCTCTATACCTGTGATCTTGTATTCATCAATGGCGCGCAGCATTTTCTCAATGGCTTCCTGGCGGTCTTTTCCGAAGGTAACCAGTTTTGCGATCATCGGGTCATAGTAGATCGGAATGTCCATGCCTTGCTCAAAGCCATCGTCTACGCGCACACCAAGCCCTTGTGGACGAACGTAAGTTTCCAAACGGCCGATATCTGGCAGGAAGTTGTTGGCAGGATCTTCGGCATATACCCGTAGTTCCAGTGCATGGCCGTTTATGGTCAGGTCTTCCTGGCGAAAGCTGAGCGGATTGCCCTCTGCAATTAATATCTGCTCTTTAACCAGGTCCAGACCCGTGATCTGCTCTGTTACCGGATGCTCTACCTGCAGACGGGTGTTCATTTCCAGGAAGTAGAAGTTCAGGTTCTCATCTACCAGGAACTCTACTGTACCGGCACCCACGTAGTCGCAGGCTTTGGCCACATCCACGGCGCATCGGCCCATTTCATCGCGAAGTTCGGGCGTGAGGACAGCAGAAGGAGCTTCTTCGATCACTTTCTGGTGACGACGTTGAATAGAACACTCTCTCTCAAAAAGATGGACGATGTTGCCGTGCGTATCGCCTAGTACCTGTATTTCGATGTGACGGGGAGAGCCAATGTATTTTTCGATGAAGACAGAGCCGTCGCCAAAAGCAGATGTTGCTTCGCTCACAGCTAGTTTCATTTGCTCTTCAAAAACATCCACGCTTTCCACTACACGCATACCTTTACCGCCACCACCGGCACTGGCCTTGATCAGGATCGGGAAACCTACATTTGAAGCAATTTCCTTAGCTTCTTCCACATCCGAAATAGCCTCTTCAGTGCCCGGTACCATCGGGATTTTGTATTTGGCAACAGCGGCTTTGGCGGCCAGCTTACTTCCCATCAGCTCAATGGCTTCAGGTGAGGGACCGATAAAGATCAAACCTGCCTCCTGCACTTTACGTGCAAAATTTGCGTTCTCAGAAAGAAAGCCATAGCCTGGATGGATCGCATCAACCTGCAGGCGCTTGCATACATCAATGATGACATCACCCCGCAGGTATGATTCATTTGACTTGGGGCCACCTACGCAAACAGCTTCGTCAGCATAGCGCACATGGAGGGCGTTTCTGTCGGCCTCACTGTAGATGGCTACAGTACTGATACCCATTTCTTTGGCGGAGCGCATCACACGCAGCGCTATTTCACCACGGTTTGCTACCAGTATCTTCTTGATTTTTCTCATGCAGGAGCTAAGCTTTATTTTCTTCAAAGAAACAGTATAACAGGCAAACTTAAAAATGAGCACCCGAAAAAGGAGCGGTAGGAGTATTAGAAATTGTTTATGAATCTATAAAATCATAAATTTGCAGGCATTATACTTAGAACTGAATATATAGTATAACTAGCTATATAAGAACCTTAAATTATCCCGAAACTTAATTAAACACAAGGTGGATTTATTTGAAAAGTTGTTGACCAACAGAGGTCCGTTAGGCAGCCACTCACATTATGCGCATGGCTATTTCACGTTTCCAAAGCTTGAGGGGGAGATCGCTCCGCGCATGAAGTTCAGGGGCAAGGAGGTACTTACCTGGAGCCTTAACAACTACCTGGGTCTGGCTAATCACCCGGAAGTGCGTAAAGCTGACGCTGAAGCCGCTGCTGAGTGGGGTATGGCCTACCCGATGGGTGCCCGTATTATGTCCGGTAACTCAAACATGCACGAAAAGCTGGAGTCTGACCTGGCTGAATTTGTGCAGAAGCCTGACGCCCTGTTGTTGAACTTCGGCTACCAAGGTGTTGTGTCGATCATTGATGCGCTGGTGGATCGCCATGATGTGATCGTTTACGACGCAGAATCGCACGCTTGTATCATTGACGGTGTACGTCTGCACCAAGGCAAGCGCTTTGTTTACGCTCACAACGACATGGCAAGCCTTGAAAAGCAATTGGAGCGTGCTACACGCTGGGCTGAAAATACAGGCGGGGCCATTCTAGTGATCACTGAAGGCGTATTTGGTATGTCTGGTAACCTGGGCAAACTGAAAGAAGTGGTTGACCTGAAGAAAAAATTCCAGTTTAGACTACTGGTTGACGACGCACATGGTTTTGGTACCATGGGTAAGACCGGTGCCGGTACAGGTGAGCATCTGGGTGTGCAGGACGGTATCGACGTATACTTCTCTACTTTTGCTAAGTCTATGGCCAGCATCGGTGCCTTCGTGGCTGCTGATGAGCAGGTGGTAGAGTACCTGCGCTACAACATGCGCTCCCAGATCTTTGCCAAGTCGCTTCCTATGCCGTTGACAGTTGGTGCTATCAAGCGTTTGGAATTGCTGCGCACGCAGCCAGAGCTGAAGGACAAATTGTGGGAGGTGGTAAATGCACTGCAGACTGGTCTTCGCGGAAAAGGCTTCAATATCGGTACAACTGAGTCGCCAGTAACGCCAGTATTCCTGAACGGTCAGATTCCTGATGCTACCCAGCTGACACTGGATCTTCGTGAGAACTACAACATCTTCTGTTCTATCGTGGTGTATCCGGTAGTGCCGAAGGATGTGATCATGCTGCGTCTTATCCCAACTGCCGTGCACACGCTCGATGATGTGAAGGAGACGATCGATGCATTTGAAAAGATTGCACAAAAACTAGATAAAGGTCTATACTCAAAGGCCTCTGTGTCCGCTTAAGTTGATTTAAAGGCATATATTAAAGTTTGCTAATCTTTGCATGTTATCATTTAATGTGTATATTGGAGCAGTAAAAACAAATGTTTCACTATAATAAACACCTCAAATGAACAACAACTTTGGCAAACTCAAGGACCTTGTAATGTCGTTGGAAGCTGACTTCGAAAAATTCTACGACAAGAACAATGCAGCTGCCGGTACTCGCGTACGTAAAGGCATGCAGGACCTGAAAAACATGGCTCAGGACATCCGTAAGGAAGTTCAGGACATGAAAAACAGCACTACTGAGAAGAAATAAGTAACTGTTTAAGCAATAGCAACAAAAAAGGTGATCTGAAAAGATCACCTTTTTTGTTTATAAGTAACTGTTAATTAGTTAGTTAACTGACACTAGGAAATAGTTTTTCTTTCCTTTCTGAATGACCAGGTATTTCTCCTGTAGCAGCTCGTAGTTTACTGGCTCTTCCGTGCCTGAATTTTCTGACGGTTGATACTGACGCCTCCATTCTTGATCATGCGCTTGGCTTCGCCCTTCGATTCGAAAATCTGGCCTCCCGTCACGTCAGAAAGTAAATCGCTTACCGTAGCTGCTCCTTCGTAGTTTCCACGGCTTACTTCTATTTGCGGTACGCCTCGAAAACAGATAGCAAAACATCCTCTTTTAGGCCTTTTAGCGTCTCTAAATCGCCTTTTCCAAATAAAATTTCAGACGCATCTACTGCTGAATTGTAGTCTTCTTCGGAATGAACGCGAATTGTAACATCTTTAGCCAGGGCTTTTTGCAGTACACGCAGGTGAGGAGCCTGTTTGTGCTCTTCCGTCAGGCGTTCAATTTCGTCCTGTGGCAGTAGCGTATATACTTGATCAGCTTCTCAGCCTCTTCATCCGACAGGTTGAGCCAGAACTGGTAAAACTTGTAAGGTGAGGTATAAGCCGGGTCGAGCCATACGTTACCACCCTCGGACTTGCCAAATTTAGTACCATCCGATTTGGTCACCAATTTACCTACCAGTGCGAAAGCTTTGCCATCGTCGATACGGCGGATCAACTCAGTACCAGTGGTGATATTTCCCCACTGGTCAGAGGCGCCCATTTGCAGACGCACGTTCTTGTTCTTGTACAGATGGTAAAAATCGTAGCCTTGTATAAGCTGGTAAGAGAATTCAGTAAAGGAAAGACCTTCAGCACGGTTGCCTTCTTCGTCTGCGCTGATACGCTTCTTCACCGAGTCCTTGGCCATCATGTAGTTCACGGTAAGGTGCTTGCCCACTTCACGCAGGAAGCCCAGGAAGCTGAACTCTTTAAACCAATCGTAGTTGTTCACGATCTCGGCAGCGTTGTCGCCGCAATTGAAGTCCAGGAATTTCTCAAGCTGCTTGCGTATACCTGCCTGGTTGGCCTGCAAGGTCGCTTCGTCCAACAGATTGCGCTCCGCTGATTTGCCCGATGGGTCGCCAATCATGCCGGTGGCACCGCCTACCAGCGCGATTGGCTTGTGGCCCGCACGCTGCAGATGCACCAGCAGCATAATGGTGGCCAGGTTGCCGATGTGCAGGGAGGACGCCGTCGGGTCAAAACCGATGTAGCCCGTTGTCATGCCAGAAGCAAGCTGTTCTTCTGTACCAGGCATGAAATCGTGGAGCATGCCTCTCCATCTTAATTCTTCTATCAGATTCATGTAAGCCTAAAAAATCGTCTGTTCAGGGCAAATATAGGAAAGAGTTGGCAGATTAACGGCCTGTAAGTCCTTAACGCATGAGCCAGATGGAAGTCACCTCAAAGGTATGGGCTTGTCCAAAAGCTTCAGGCGCTATCCCTTCCCCAATGGAAATCTCTATTTTCTCGACCTGGCTAAGATCAAATTTTCCAGCCGAGGCGGATTTAAAGCGGAAAGGATGGAAGCCAGGGTATGGCCTTGGCAGCAGGATAAAACTATCCGGCCGGAGTGATTCCAGTGGTATCTCAATATCCTGCTGTTGCTGATTGAGCTTTACTGTGGCGGAATAGGCCGCTGCGTCTTTGGTGATCAAGGTGACTTTCATTTGCAAGGGTGCACTTTTTTCTGTCCGTGCCTTCACTACGATACGCTTGAAATCCCCTAGCTCAGTTTGCCTGTTCTGCAACTTATCGCCGACGAAGTGCTGCCAGGCAATAATAGGTTCTCCTTCTTTTAAGTTCGGTCGACTCAGTCTGATCGCCATCTGACCCGGTGTTTCAGTTGTAATGAGTTGTCGCTCCTCCGGGCGCCACAGGTTCGGGAATACCACCAGGTTACGATCCTGTGCAGCATTGAAAAGTTCCAGCGCACTGTTTTCGGCGGCTACCCGCATCTGCCAGTAGTCCTGCTGGTAAAAGTCCCAGGCATGGGGATTGCCTTTTTGCCCGCCGGGGAATGTGGTGTAGTCATCCTGTCCTTTCTGCACCGAAATACGGTACTGCACCAACCCAGGCGTCAGGATATCGGCTGGCACCTCAGCTTGCCAGGTATACGCATTCTTCTCCTGCATCTCAATTGTTTTCCAAACGCCGGAAAAGTTGTTCATCAGCAGTGTTACCTTGTCACCGGACGCTATGCCTGCTATTACAGCGTTGATAGATAGTGACTTGTTAGCTGTTACTTCCTGCTTTGGTTGATGGAATACGGTAGGGGCATCAGACCTTGGCTGTGGAGCAACAAACTCCCCAAGCTGCAAGTTGTGAAGGCTGCTTTGGCTTTGTTTATACCTTTTGCCGCTTCTGGTTAGCAGGTAGGTACCCGGCTGTATGGTGAAATTTCCCCGGGAAGCTTTCGTGCTATACCTGTTGCCTTCATTTAATGCATCAACGGTAAAGGTCTCTCCCAGATCACGGAGACGCACCTGCATGGTATGAGCTCGCCACTGTATGCGGACTACCTCTTTCTGCGGCGAAGCTTCGCGAAGGGATCGCTGACAGGTATAGCATCGGACATCACTTCGAGCCGCCATACCCCGTTCTCCAGCTTGTCCAGGAAGTAGGCGCCGCGGCCACCATAGTGCACAACAGGGGAATTGCCTACACCTGCCAATCGTAGCAGCTTGTTAGGACTTACAGGGGTAGTGCTTGTCGGGCCGGCGTGATAAAACTCCTGTGGTGTATTCATCTCACTCAGCTGTTGCTTGTGGCTCACCCGGAAGGCATCGAAAACGCTGTCAGCAGGGTAGGAGCCGTAGTTTTTCAATCGTGGCAGTTTCTGGAAAGCTTTCGAGGCAATCAACAGACTGATGGCTTTTTCGGGGGTATAGGCCAGATTGACGTAGTGTGTCTGGTACTCGGTGTTGGCATAAGCTGTTGCCATGGGGTCGTAGGCGAACTGCGTGGCCCACTGAAATCCCGCATCCCTAAAGCTGCGGGCCATCGCCGGGTACATGGTTGGAGAGGTGATATCTCCTGCGTCGAACTCGTAGACCATGCGGGCTTTGCCAGTAAAGGCAGGTATGGTGTCGAATGGGATGCTATACCTGTCCACATGGGCAGGTAATTGCCCTGCAAGGTGCGGTTCGCCACCAACCCAGTCGGGTACCACTGAAAGCTTACCCCGTCGATGTTGGCTTTGGCTACCGCATCGGCGTAACGCGGTGATTCGCTGATGTTGTAGAAGATCGGTTTGGTCCAGCCTGTGCCACGAATGGCTTTTACCATGCGGTTGATGTATTCCGTAGCCCGCTCTTTCGGACCGGTGTGGTGCGGTTCGTTGTTCACCTCCGCTGCGATCACATCGGGGTCGTCCTGGTAAGAGGTCTTGGTATAAGGGTTAACATGCTGAAAAAACTGCTTCAGGTAGCGTTCCTGCGCTTTGAAAGCGGCCTCTTCCGTTACGGCCTGCTGCTTGTTGTAAATACTCGAGAAGCCGCCTGTTTTGTAATCCGGCTCGGGGTAGCCAGGCCCCCAGAAAGCGATAGGCGTGATCAGGACTTTGATGTTCCGCTCCTTCAACTTGGAGATCAGGTAGTCAAACAGGCGCAGGTGTTCGTTCTCCAGCAAATTACCCAGCGAGTCGCTGATTTCGGTATCCCAGACGTGTACCCGAAAGGCATTGAAACTAAGCCGCGCCATGTGGTAAACATCCTGGTCAATAGCTTTTTCAGGGTCTATACCTAAAGCTTTGTGTGAACGGTAGCCATAAGCGAAGGGCACAGTATAGTTGACGCCAAAGAAATTAGCCTCGGCATTGCCTTTCTGCCAGCGCAGCACACCTTGCTTGTCAACATACACGGGGTTTGTGGCTTGCCCATGGGCTGTCAGATTAGCGCCAAACCAGATCAGTAGAAGCAGGGCTATACCTGACCGAAGACTGAATTGCATAGTTTTCTTTCCTGTTGATGTGTGTGTTTCTAGTGGAGCGATTCCATAAAGCCCACCTTTATTTTAGTTTGAAAACCACTAATGACCTTGAAGATCTCCTTCAGCGTGACCTGCTCAATTTTAGTGAGCGATTTAGGGTCGAGCAGGTTGTCGGGTTCTTTCCGGTCGTCGATGATCTGGATGGCCTGCTTCCGGAGGCGCATACCCATCAGGTAATAATAGGCCTGCAGCAGCTCCTGTCGCTCTTTCTCGGTGAAAGTGCCCATTTGTGCCAGTGCCTCCAGTCGCTCGCCGGTGTTGGTGAGAAAAATACGGTTGCGTAGCGCATAAGCCCTTACCAGGTCCACGATCGGAGTCATGGTCTTTTTCAGATTGAACACCTGCTGACTGCCTTTGCTGAATGTTCTGATGTTATTGAAGAACGTAAGCGGCGGTTCGTACTGCAGGGCGTTCTGTGCCATGTGGTGAAGAAAGGTATGCTTGGGTCTCTCCAGTTCCTGATGCAGAAACGCTTTCAGTTCATCCATTATACCTTGTTCACCATACAGGAAGCGGCAGTCAAAGAAGGTGGCTACTTTCAGAACCGCCTCCGGATCAGACTCTTGCAGCCAGTTGCTGTAGTTGCGCTTCCAGTGGGAGAGGGAGTGGGTCCATTTTGAGTTTTTCGCCATAAAACCCCCTTCACAGAAACTGAAGCCAATGTGGTCGAGCCGCTCCGAAACGGTGGAGGCGAAGGCCAGAAAGTACTCACGCACTATCTCGCGCTGCTCGTTGGCCTTGTCTTCATAAATGATGGCATTGTCCTGGTCGGTGCGCAGGGTCTGCTCTTTCCGGCCCTCGCTGCCCAGCACCATGAACACGAACCTGGCGGGCGGTGGCCCCATTTCTGCGATCACACCTTCGATGACGTTGATGGCAATTGTGTCGGCTACGGTGGTGATCACCTGGTTCACGATCTCAGATTTCACGCCCCGGTTGAGCAGTTGGTATACCTGTTCGGGTACTTTCTGCCAGCGCTGCTTCAACTCAGGCACGCTGCGAGCCAGTTTAACCGACTGTATGAACATAAAGGGCGACTGGGCCAGGCTACTCAGCAGTTTATTTCGACTGATAAAACCGGTATAGTCATTTCCCTCTGAAATCAGCAGATACCGGGCGCGGGTTTGGAACATGAGCAAGACTGCTTCATAGATATAAGCCTGCGCATCGATCGAGATAATGGCTGATCCATTACATCGCGCACTGGCTGGGTATAAGGGATTAGTTTGGCAAGCACATTATTGCGCAGGGTCAGGTCTGTAATGTAGCCGGTGATCTGGTCCTGATCGTTTTTCACGAAAAGGCAGCTTACTTTCTGGTTTACCATTATTTGCGCGGCCTCGGCAACAGGGGTGCTGTCAGGGCAGGACACAATAGCGCGGTACTCCAGCGTCTCCAGTTTGCGGGAATAGAGCTGATCGGCGGCGATGTTGTTTTCGGGCTGTATGCGCGAAGGCCTTATAAAGTGGCATATTCCTCGTTGAGCATACGGCGGCCGTACTCCGCAGTGAAATAATGAAGGAATGCCTCATAAGTCCGGCACAGTGCCAGAAATTCTTTTCGGTGTAAGGTATAGACGAGCGTGCCTTTCCGGCAGATGACGGTGCGGAAAGAGCGACGGCGATTAAGCAATATGGAGGTTCCACCGTAGCAGTAGCCGCCACCGTAAGTTGCTGCCAGCCGCTTATTCTGTTCACTGTCGTAGAAGAACACTTCATACTCCCCCTGTACAATCAGATCGACGCCACGCAATTTTGATTCATTCTGCAGGTATAGGATTTGCTCTTTTGGGTAGTGCACTTCCTCCAGCAGCTCAGCAATGCCCTGTAATACCTCGTCCGGCAAGAGGTTAAAAGGTTTTACAGTTTTCAGGAATTCGTATTTTGGGTTCATGTCAGTAACAAAGCGATCAGGTATAGGATGAAAACAAGGAGCAGGAATACGACAAAATGCAACAATCTTCGACGATGACTGCGCGGCCTGCGGCGGAGTGGCTGTGGCGGAGGAGGTTCCTGCTGAAGTTGCACAGTTTGTTCGTCAATATCACCTCTGCGCCATAGTTCAAAGAAACTGCGTGCCGTAGCATGCGCGTCGCTCCGTGCATCATGTTCATTTTGAAGGGGTTCGCCGAACAGGCGCATGTGCAGCTCTCCCAATCGCATATGGCGATGCCTTGCCTCACGGACAAAATGGTTGGTGGCAAGCATTGTGCAGAAAGTAGGCAGATGCTCCAGCGGGTTGTCTAAGCCTGCTCTGTAAAAGCCCAGGCCCAGCATTTTGTAGTCGAGCTGCATAAAATGCCCCACGACCAATGGCTGATAGTGAATTAGGTCCTGCTGCAGCAGGTGTAAGGCTTCGTAGCGCCCTGTTCCATTCATTTCCAGAAACTCAAGGCTGATGCCATGTATGCGTTCAGAAACGGCATTCATTTCGTAGTTTGAGGGCTTGATATAGAAGTTTTCAGACTTAACGAACTCTCCTTGCCGGGTATAGACTTCCCAGGCGACCTGTACGATGTGAGGCCAGTTGTCGCGTGCTGAATAAGGCATACTCCAGTCCTTGGGCAAACCCGAGGTTTCGGTGTCGACAAAGAGCAGATAGGTGTTCACTGTATAAAATTAGACAATATTCAGGACAGTCAGAATATATTGGATTTTATTCTTTTTTTGGCACTTCAGCCTTTCATTTGCAGCGCAGATACCAGTATATTTGATGTCTGTATACCTGAACGACCACCAATCTATACCTTTCAAACAGCATGTCGCACACCCCAGAGGGCATTATGGAGCAATTAAAGAAGAGGCAGTTTGCCCCTGTGTATTTTTTGCAGGGAGAGGAGCCTTTCTATATTGACCAGATTGCCGATTTTATAGAGGCACACGCCCTGCAGGAGCACGAAAAGGGCTTCAACCAGGTGGTAATATACGGCAAGGATGTAGATGTGGCTACGGTATTGCTGCAAGCCAAGCGCTTCCCGATGATGGCGGAGCGCCAGGTCGTGATTGTGAAGGAGGCGCAGAGCATTGTGGACCTGGAGCGGGAGGAAGGCATGAAACAGCTGGAGGCATACCTGCAGAACCCACTGCCTTCTACCATACTGGTATTTTGCCATAAGCATAAAACCCTGGACGGGCGCAAGGCTTTAGGCAAAGCTGTACAGAAACACGCCGTGCTGCTCACGACCAAAAAGCTTTACGATAACCAGATACCCGCCTGGATCACAGGGTATGTGAAAAGCAAAGGCCTTCAGATAAGCCCTAAAGCGGTGATGCTGCTTAGTGAGTTTATTGGGGCAGACCTTTCGCGGCAGGCAAACGAGATTGATAAGCTGCTGATCAACCTGAAACCAGGGCAGGCGATAGACGAGCGGGTGGTGCAGGAGAACGTTGGCATCAGCAAAGAATACAACATCTTCGAGCTCCAGTCGGCGCTCATTGCCCAGGATGCGCTCAAGGCCAACCGGATCATCCAGTATTTTGAGGCTAATCCCAAAAATAATCCGCTTATACCTAACCTGAGCCTGCTCTTTACGTTTTTCACCAAGCTTTTGACCCTGCACCAGTCTGCCGACAAGTCAGAATCCGGCGTGAGGAAGAGTCTGGGCAATCGTGGTTTCCTGGTAAAAGAGTACATGCAGGCGCTTCGGGTGTTCCCGCTGGTGCGTGTCGTGGATATCATTCATCATATCCGGGTGGCCGATCTGCAGGTGAAGGGCATAAGCGGTGGCGATATGAGTGAATCTGAAATTTTAAAAGAGCTGGTGTTCAAGATATTGCACCCGGTGCCGCGAACTTTAGCCTATCATTGAGTACAATTTCACACGATCAGCACAATATTTGCTATTGCTGCTGCATTGTATAAAGGTGTGAGGTGTGCGTCAGCCCTTTTCGGCAGGATGTTTATCGCCTATGGTTCGTGCGGTTATCGAATTTTAACTAACTTTGAGTTTGCCTGCAAGGCATAGCGCCGTCTGGTGCGTATACCTGTTTTCTAAGATTAAGTCATAAGAATAGCTCAAAAGCGAGCAGTAAGATACATATGAAGATAGCCTATAAAGTAGCGCTGGCATCGGTTTTGGCTGGAGGAAGCCACATAGCGGTGGCCCAGCACACACAGGTGTTCACCGCAAAAGACAAGCACTACCATGAAGGCGTGGAGTTGTTTGACCGAGCCAAATACGGAGCGGCCCAGGAGGCCTTCCGCAAGTACATCAACCTGATCGGTGACGATGCCAAGACGGCCGACGCGCAATACTACTATGCACTGAGCGGGCTATACCTGTTACACCCGGACGCTGAACAGTTGATCCTCAATTTTACGCGCAAATTCCCGACTCACCCGAAGACGGCCCTGGCTAATTACGAGCTGGGTCTGTACTACTTTGAGAACAAGGATTATAAGAAGGCGGTGGAGAAGCTGGAGAATGCGCCTGTACATCTTCTGAGTATCAAGCAGAACAAAGAGCTGGAGTTTAAACTCGGCTATTCTTATTTCGCCAACAAGGATTTCAAAAACGCCAAGATCTGGTTCGACAAGAATAAGACAACTGGCTTTAGAGAAGATGAACACCGTTTTGCCTATGCTTCAAACTATTACGCGGGCTATATAGCTTACCGAGAAGGTGATTATGACGCTGCGAAAGCGGACCTATTGATCGCCGAAAAGAATGAAGCCTATGCGCAGATAGTGCCTTACATGATCACCGAGATTCTGTATAAGGAGCATGATATTTTCGAAGTGATCCGATACGGAGAGGCAGCCCTGGCTAAAACCCCTCAGGTACAACAGGCTGATGAAATTGCCCTGTTGGTGGGCGATGCCTATTATCAGCGTGCTGAGTACAAAAAAGCTGAACAGTACTTCAGCCAGTATGCGCAGGGTAAGCGCAAGCTGGATCCGGTGATCCAGTACAAGATCGCCTATACTGACTACAAGAACGGTAACTTTAAAAATGCGATTGCCAATTTCAAAGAAGTAGCGAGCAAGAAAGACGCCCTCGGTCAGAATGCTGCTTATTACTTAGGTATGAGCTATCTGCGTGAAGACAACAAGCAGTATGCCCTGACCGCTTTTGACCAGGCCCGCAAAAATGACCAGGACAAAACCATCACCGAAGCGTCCACCGTTAAGTTTGCGCAGGTAAGCTACGAACTGGGTAACTTCCGTGACGTGTTCAACTCCCTGCAGAATTTCAACGAGCAATTTCCTAAGTCAGAACATGCCGCTGACGTTGACAACCTGCTGACAGAGGCGTATTTTAATTCAAATAACTACTCGGAGGCTATTCGTCATATTGAGAGCATGCCGAACAAGAGCTATAAGATACTGGAAACTTACCAGCGCATGACGCACCTGTACGGCGTAAACCTCTTCAACGAAGGCAAATTCCCGACGGCGGTTTCCATGCTGGACAAATCGCTGCAGTATCCATACGATAAGGAAATCACAGCAGCCAGCCACTTTGTGAAAGGCGAGGCTTACTCTATGGGGCAGCGTTACGTGGATGCCATCAACAGTTACGCGGCTGTGTTCCGTAACAGTGAGGCCCGTAAGTCTGAGTACTACATGAAGTCGCGCTACGGTATAGGCTACGCCTACTACAATAACAAGGAGTACGACAAAGCGATACCGCACTTCAAGGCTTATGTGGACGGTACCAGTACAAGCGATCCGAACCACTACGATGCCATGATGCGACTGGCTGACCTGCATTATGTGAACAAGCAGTATGCGCCTGCCCTGGCGCTTTACGACAAAGTACTGGCTTCTAACTCCAATGACAAAGACTATGTATACTTCCAGAAGGGTATCGTGCTGAGTCTGATGGGCAACAAGGAAGCGGCGAAGCAGAATCTGCAGACCGTGTACAGCCAGTACCAGAAGTCGCGCTACGTAGAGCCTGCCATTTATCAACGTGCTATCATTGAGTTCGAATCAGGCAATTACGAGTCGGCTGTATCAGGTTTTACGGCGCTTATTCAGAGCAGGCCGCAAAGCCGCCTGGTGCCGAATGCGCTGGAGAAACGAGGTATAGCCTATGCTAACCTGGGCAAGAATGCAGAAGCTGCTGCAGACTATAAGCGAGTACTCGACGAATTCCCGAACTCACGTTCTGCCAGCGGTTCACTTTACAGTCTGCAGGAGGTACTGGCTACTCAGAACCGCAGCAGTGAATTTGACACCTACGCAGAGAAATTCAGAACAGCGAATCCGGAAAGTAATGCTTTAGAAAGCATTGAATTCGAAGCTTCTAAAACGCTTTATTTCAACGAGAAATACGACCAGGCGCTGACTAAACTGGAGACTTATCTGAAAACTTATCCGAACAGTCCTTTTGTAAGCGATGCCCGTTACTTCCTGGCAGATTCTTATCTGCGCACCAATCAGACGGAGCAGGGCTTGCAGCGCATGAAAGCTGTAGTAGAGGAGAACAAGAGCGAGTACGTGAACCGTGCTATCCAAAAAGTGGCTGATGCGGAGTTTGAGAATAAGAACTACGCGGAAGCGATTAAGTACTACAGCCGCCTGCGCGACACGGCCATTAACCGCCGTGAGCAGCAAACCGCACTGACTGGCCTGATGAAGAGCCACTTCCTGTCAAAAGACTATGCAGCTTCGAAACGGATTGCCAACGAGCTGATCAGTCAGGGTAATTCCGCGCTTTACGTTTTCAATACTGCACAGCTCTACAAAGGTAAAGCGACCTATGCCGAAGCAACCTGGATCAGGCCCTGAAAGAGCTTCGTGAAACAGCTGCGTCAGCGACTGACGAAAATGGAGCAGAGGCACAGTACCTGGTAGCCGAGATTCTGTATAAGCAGAAGAAATATGCTGAGTCAATCGATGTAGCGTTTGACTTCAACACGAAGTTCTCCAGCTACGACTTCTGGCTGGGTAAGTCCTTCCTGATCATCGCTGATAACTATGTGGCGCAGAACGAAACTTTCCAGGCAACTTCAACACTTAACTCTATCATTGAGCACTCACCAGTGCCCGAAATTGTGGCAGAGGCAAAGCAGAAGCTGGCTAAATTGGGTGGTGCACCGAGTACGGCCCCGGCTGACACCGTGAAGGGAAGAAAAAGATAATGCATCTTGAAGAGAAACATCAACATGAAGAATAGATTGAAAAAGGCTTCCATAGCAGTGATTGTGCTGTGTGCTGGATACAGCTTTATGAACAACGCCCAGGCACAGACAACAGGCTGGGGCGAAGGTGCCAAACTGCAGGATGCAGAAGTAGTGGTAGAAAAGGATCGCAAGATCGAACTGCCGAGAGCTTCGCGCAACTACCAGAAATTTGCAGTGGTGCAGCCAGAGCCGGGCGAACGCAATGTGCGCTATCGTTTCAATGATTACCGCCTCGAGGATCAGGATGTGAACCTGCAGGTGCGCGTGCTCACCATCAAACAGGACGAACTGACCAAACTGTACGGCAATTATGTCAAAGCAGGTATAGGCAACTACGGTACGTTATACCTCAAAGGCTATTTCCACAACAAGCGCAGTAATGTGGCTTCCTATGGAGCTGATGTCAGTCATATCACTTCCGCCAGAGGACCGGTTGACGGCCGTAATTCAGCTGTGACTAATTCGGCAATCAATCTGAACGGTGAGAGCTACCTGCAAGGCCTCACATTGGGTGGTAAACTTGGCTACGGACGCGACAAGTATCACTTCTACGGATACAGCCCGGTACAGGAAACGACCGTAGACCGCGATACCATCAGCCAGGTATTCAACCGCGTAAATGCCGAAGGGTATATGCATAACCACGGAGCAGGTATGCCGCTTCTGTTCAGAGCCGGATTGAACGTGAACTATCTGAACGACCGCTACGACATGCGGGAGACAAACATCGCAGCTAAGTTGAACACCGAGTATGGCCTAGATGATGTGTCCGCTTTCAAAGTTGATGCTGACCTGTCAGTGGTGTCGCATAAAGACTCTGCTTCTGTAGGCCGTACCATGTTTAAACTTCATCCGCAGTACGAGCGTCAATTGAATGCGATCCGTCTATCGATTGGAGTCAATGTCGCTTACACAGGCGACACTGTGAATGACGCACGCAAGTTCAATGTATACCCGACAGTACGTGTAGGAGTAGAGCCTATCAAGGATAACCTATTGATCTACGCAGGTATAGGGGGAGATCTGCAAAGAGTTACTTTATATCAGCTGACACAGGAAAACCCATTCCTGGCGCCGAATGTAAGAGTGGCTGATCAGAACAAAGGACTGGAGGTATACGGTGGTATGCAGGCCAATATTGCCAACTTTGTGCACCTGACAGGTCGTGTGGCCTACCAGAACTTCCGCAACATGTACTTCTACAACAACTCTGCACTTGACTCAACCAAGTTTGACCTGGTGTATGATGACGGCGTGACAAATGTTTTGAATATTTATGGTGAAGCCACCTTTAATTATTCAGACGAACTGCGCATAGGATTAAAGGCTGATTATAACAAATATAGCACAGCTACCTTAGAACAGCCGTTTCACCGTCCGGAGTTGATGGCAAGTGTTTTTGCCACCTACAACTTCTATGATAAGATTCTCTTTAATTCAGAACTTTACTATATTGGGAGTTCTTTCGGGCGCATTACCCGTCCTGGCGGCACATTTGTGCTGCGGGAGACAGATACGATCGTGGACCTGAATCTGAAGGCGGATTATAAATTCTCCAACAGATTCACGACTTTCCTGATGGTAAATAATTTGTTTGCGCAGAAGTACGAAAGGTTTGTAAATTACCCGAACAAAAGTATAAACCTGATAGGAGGCGTCTCTTATTCATTCTAAGTGCCTATGGTAGAAAAGCACATCAAGCACCTGCTCTACAATCACGACTGCGTGATCATACCTGATTTTGGCGGGTTGATCACGCGCTATGTGCCTGCCCGGATCAATCCGGTGAAGCATACGCTGGTGCCACCGTCCAAAAAAATTGCTTTCAATGAAAAGCTGGTTCTGAACGATGGTCTGCTCATCAGCACCATCGCCTATACCAACAACATTACTAAAGAAGAGGCCAGGCAACTGGTTATGTCTTTTGTGCATGAAGTTCGTAACCGGTTGGATAGTGAGCAACGGTTTGAGCTGACCGATATTGGCGTGTTCAAATACAACCATGAACGAAAGTTGGTGTTTGATTACACAGAAGGCGACAACCTGTTGGAAGCAAGCTTCGGTCTGCCTGAGATTGTTGCCAGACCAATTCGTCATGAAGAGCCGGCAGTCCTGCGCACCCTGATCAAGGAGCGCCAGGCAGCAGAGGCAGCACCTGCCAGGAAGCCATTCAAAGCCCGTCTGAAGCGCGCCTACCACGTAGCAGCAGGACTGGCCTTAACTGGTTTGGTTGGAGCAACACTTTACATGCTTTCCCTGCAAACGGACTATAACCTAAGCAGTCTGAATCCGATTTCGCTGATCAATGGAGATCAGCAGGCGGCAACTGAGCAGACAGCAATTACAGTACCTGTTCAGAACGAAGCCACCTTAGGACAAGATGCTGGAATCGGTGCATTTGATGCAGCGGAGGCAGGTATAGATAATGAAGCTAATGCCTGGGGTGATGCCTCAATCAGTACTTCTGACTCCGAAACCCAATATGCTGCAGATGAAATCGTTAATGATAAAGACGAGCCTGTTGCGGAAGTAGCTGCACCGGCACCTGCCAGTACAACGATAAGCGGAAAAGATGGTCGCTTTTATATTATCACAGGCGGTTATGCCCGTATGCTGAACGCAGAGTTCAGCCGTCAGGAAATTGCGGAGTTCGGCCACGAGGCCAAAGTTTTGGAGCCTGGCAAAGGCAGCAGGCTCTTTAAAGTATCTGTCGCTGACTTTGCATCTGCAGAGGAGGCGCAGGCTGCCATGAACACATACAGACAAACATTCGGAGACAATATTTGGGTTTTTAATAATTAACATGACATCTCTCTTCTTACAAATTACGACAACTCCTGCTGACACGACTTCTATGTTGGCTGATGGAGCAGAAACAGCGGAAAGCTCGGTATCCTTACTGGACCTGGCGATGGCGGGTGGTTGGGCCATGATCCCACTGCTGCTTTTGTCCCTAGCTGCCGTTTACATCTTTTTTGAGCGCTACCTGACGCTTAAGAAGGCTGCCAAAAACCCGGATGGTTTCAGTGATCGCATCAAGAGCATGGTGCTGGCTGGCGACATCAATGGTGCCCGTATGCTGTGCGCGCAAACCAACACACCAGTATCCCGCATGTTGGGCAAAGGGGTGAGCCGCATCGGTAACCCACTCAAGAACATTGAGACCTCTATTGAGAACGTGGGCAAGATCGAGATCAGCCGACTGGAGCGCAACCTGGCTGCCCTGGCTACTATTGCAGGTGCTGCCCCGATGCTGGGCTTCCTGGGTACGGTAACCGGTATGATCCAGGCCTTCATCGCCATTGCGCAGGCCGAAGGTTCTGTTAGTCCGCAGTTGCTGTCAGCCGGTATCTACCAGGCGATGGTAACAACAGCTACTGGTCTGATGATCGGTCTGCCAGCTTACGTAGGGTACAACTACCTGGTGTCAAAGATCGATAACATCGTACACGCCATGGAATACTCTTCTATTGAATTCATTGATCTGTTACAAGAACCACAACTTTAAGCATGAATTTACGCTCCAAAAACAGGATCAACCCCGATTTCAACATGTCCTCTATGACGGACATTATCTTCCTGTTGCTTATTTTCTTCATGCTTACCTCAAACTTTGTGACGCCAACCGGCCTGCCGGTTAGCTTGCCTTCCAGCAAGGTGTCTAACATCGTGATGGAGAAGGTAAACATCACGATTACAAAAGACATACAGTATTTTCTGAACGGTAAGCAAATAGACGAGTCGCAGCTAGAGTCACAGTTGGCAGCACTTTTGCAGGGAACAGAAGAAGGCGTGGTGGTGTTGAACGTAGACAAGACCGTGCCGGTGGAGTATCTGGCCAAGGTGGCAGGTATAGCTGCCAGCCTGAAAGCGAAAGTAACTTTGGCCACTGAGCCTACAAAGTAGTATTGAATTACACATGGAGATAGCATTATCACAGGAAGAGGAAAAGAATAAGAAGATTGCTGCAGGGATTAGTATTACCCTGCACATCATCATTCTATTGCTGCTCTTTTTCCTGCTGGCCTGGAATGGTGCCCCTGGCAACCCGGACGAGGAGATCGGTATTGAGATAAACTATGGCACTGACGCCATGGGCAGCGGCGACGTGCAGTCGAAGGCTACTCCGAATGAGTCGAAGAACGTCCAGGATAGCAAACCTGCTCCAACACAGCCAGATCCGCTTCCTGAGCCTAAGCCAGTAGCTGCGGCTACTCCTACACCGCCCACTCCTGTAGAAACCCCGAAGGTGGTAACTGCCCCTGTGGAATCGCCTGTGTCGGTGAAAGAGGAAGTAAAGCCTCAGCCGAAGCCTACGCCTAAGGTGGAAGAAGTAAAGAAGCCGGTAGAACAGCCGAAGGAAGAGGTTAAGAAGCCAGAGCCGGAGAAGCCACGTACGCTATACCCTGGCAAGCCTACCGAAAGCACGGGTACAGGTAAAGCCGGCACATCAAACGAGGCTACTGGCAACAACAATGGCGACGATGCCAACAAAGTAGGCGATAAAGGTGACCCACGCGGTCAGATGACTGCCAAAAATTACGAGGTACGCCTGGCGGTGGAGGCGGAGGTGACGGTCTTGATATGGCCGGCTGGCGCTATGACATCTCGCCTAAGCGTGACCCTTACGAGAATGAAACTGGTTTTGTGAAGTTCCGCATCCGTATCGACGCTGACGGCAACCTGATCGGCATTGACCGACTGGAAAGCACAGTTTCACCGCACGTAGAGAAGTGGTACCGCGAGCAGCTTCAGAAAACAACCTTTAGCCGCACGGGTGGAGGCAGAAGCACAACAGGCGCCACCGGTACTGTTACCTTTGTGATCAGATCACGCTAATTTCTATTGATTTCATGACTTATCAAGAGTGTCTTGATTACCTATACCAGCAATTGCCGATGTTTCAACGCATCGGCAATGCTGCTTTTAAGAAGAGCCTCGACAACATTATAGCCCTCTGTGACGCACTGGGGCAGCCGCAGCACAAGTTTAAGACAGTGCACGTGGCGGGTACCAACGGCAAAGGTAGCAGCTCCCATATGCTGGCTGCCGTGCTGCAGAGCGCCGGCTACAAAACAGGCCTCTATACCTCTCCGCACCTCAAGTCATTCACTGAAAGGGTGCGTGTGAACGGTGCCGAACTGCCACAGGACTACCTAATCTCTTTCGTAGAGCAGCACAAGGACCTGTTCGAGCAGGTTAAGCCTTCCTTCTTTGAAATGACGGTGGCGCTGGCATTCCAGTATTTTGCTGACGAGCAGGTGGATGTTGCAGTGATCGAGGTAGGACTGGGCGGGAGACTCGATTCTACAAATATCATCACCCCGGAACTTTCGCTGATCACCAATATTGGCTTTGACCACCAGGCACTGCTAGGAGACACTTTGGCAGAGATAGCAGGAGAGAAGGCTGGTATCATCAAGCCCCATATACCTGCTGTGATCAGCACTAAGCAGTCAGAAATCACGCACGTGTTTGAGCAAAAGGCTGTTACTGAACAGGCACCGCTTTATTTTGCCACCGACAGCATCACTGTACAGGTGTTAGATCAGCATTTGGAGGGGCAGGTATATGACGTATACCTGTATGGCAATCGCTGGCTACAGTCCCTGCAGTCTGACCTGGCTGGGGTATATCAGAAATTTAACCTGCCCGGAGTACTCAAGTCATTATTGTTATTGCATGAGCGAGGCTTTACTATTTCAGAAGATGCTATTCGCCAAGGTATAGCCCAAACTAAAACGATTACCGGTCTGAAAGGTCGCTGGCAGGTGTTGAGTGACCAACCATTAACTATTTGTGATACAGGACACAATGTGGATGGGGTTAAACAAATACTTACTCAGTTAGCAGCCTTAGTACCTAAGCAGGTGCACTTTGTTTTTGGTGCCGTGAACGACAAGGACGTGACGACCATCCTGCAGCTTCTGCCGAAGGCGTATACCTATTATTTCTGTCAGGCGCAGATACCACGTGCGTTGCCTGTGTTGGAGCTCCAGGAAAAAGCGAAAATGGTCGGGCTGAGAGGTGAAGCCTATGCAACTGTAAGCGAAGCCATCGCTGCTGCCAAGGGAAATGCGGAGCCGGATGAGGTAATTTTTATTGGAGGTAGTACCTTTGTGGTCGCAGAGATTGACGAACTATAATAATGGGAAGAAGTAAATTAGCAAAGTTTGCCGCCATAGCGGAGCGTGAGAATGTAATAGAACCAGAAGGAGAACTCTATGGTCAATTGAAAGGCAAGTGGCGGGATGAGTTTTTCGAGAATGATAAGCCTCTGATCCTGGAGATCGGTTGTGGCCGCGGTGAATATACTGTAGGTATGGCACGGCTGTTTCCGGATAAAATCTTTTTGGGGCTCGATATCAAAGGTGCACGTATCTGGAAAGGCAGCTCTCTGGCGGAAGAGGAAGACCTGCACAATGTCGCTTTCCTGCGCACCTTTATCGAGAACCTGGAAGACAACTTTGCCGAAGGAGAGGTAGACGAAATATGGGTTACCTTCCCTGATCCACGACCGAAAGACCGCGACATCAAGCGTCGTCTCACATCGCCGCGTTTCCTGGACTTGTATGCTAAAATTCTAAAGCCAGGCGGAATTCTGCACCTGAAGACTGACAACCAGATGCTATTTGACTATACTCTGGAAGTGCTCCAGGAGCGTAATCCGAAAGAGTTGCTCTATACGCATGATCTATACAATTCTGATTTGCAAGAGCATACCATGGGCATCTACACCACCTATGAGAAACGGTACCTGGCTGAGGGAATTACAATTAAATACCTGCAGTTTAAAGTATAAGTATAGGTGTCAAAATGGAATTACCTGTAAGCCAAAACAGAACGGTCCGCCATACTCAGGTATAGCGGACCGTTTTTATTATTCAAGAATAGATTTTTTGAGTTCGTGTCCAAGTTTAGCCAAAAAGATTTGAGAGTATGAAAAGTTAGTTACGTATGATCTAAACTGTACTCTTAGACTCTCAAACACCTAAACTCTCTAACTCCCTAGTTTTCCTCTATTTCTTCGAAGATCTCCTGCAATTCGTCAAAATCTTTCAGGCCTGGTTTGATCTCGTGACCGCCGCGTAGGCCAATGCCTGCAGGTTTGATGTCCTTTAGCACCGCATTGATGTTATGACGATGCACGCCGAAGCCCAGGTATATCTGAAAGCGCTTTGCCAGATTCTTGAGGAACTTGGTATTGGTATCGTCTATGTTTTCGAAATCTGAGGAGTAGATCAGGAAGCTGTCAACAGATGGACCGTACAGCTCCATCATCTCCAGCAGCTCGCTCTCTACAGTGTCTTTATTGATAAAAACCTTCTGAATTACCGGTCGGTTAATCTCTTCGATCTCATCGATCAGGTAGGGCGTATCCAGTTGAATGTAATCCAGACCGAAGTCATCAGCATACTGGTTGATAATATCGGGCTTGGCACGCTCGAATTCGCCGGCCAGCTTAACGCCAGATACCCAGCCTACGATTTCCTTCAGCGTATCAGAAGACATACGCTCCTTATCGTCCAGTTTCAGGTTGAAGCTGATAATATCTACGCCCATGCCGGCGCAGTAACGCGCATCACTCAAATTGTTAATACCATTTACTATTACAGAGGTACGTAAGCCCATAGCAATCTATTTTTTAAAACCGGGTCGGTTGAGTTAGTCCTATTTAATTCCAAAGTAAGTTCCTTATCGGGTACGATGCCATATTTTTTAATGTTTTTTTTAATGCAACAGGGTCTTTTAAACAGTTGTTGCTACAATATTTGCCAGGCTGAATCTTTATTAGTGCCCCGATGTTACTATCTTTGTAGAAAAATTATAGCATTTCGAATTACAATTCTGAAGATAAATGAGTAAGTTAGGAAGGGTATTGGTAGCCATGAGCGGCGGCATAGACAGCTCCGTGGCGGCTGTGATGTTGCACGAGCAAGGCTATGAAGTGGTGGGTATGACCATGAAAACTTGGGACTATGCATCGAGCGGCGCCAGCAAGAAGGAGACTGGTTGTTGCAGCCTCGACTCCATCAACGACGCCCGAAACATAGCGGTACAGCTCGGCTTCCCGCACTATATTATAGACATACGCGAAGAGTTTGGTGACTATGTGATCAACCACTTCACAGACGAATACATTGCAGGCCGTACGCCAAACCCATGCGTGTTGTGTAACACACATATCAAGTGGGATGCATTGTTACGTCGTGCCGATCAATTAGGCTGTGACTTTATCGCGACCGGGCACTATGCTAACATCCGGGAAGAAAATGGCCGCTATGTGATATCAAAAGGTCTGGACGAAAACAAAGATCAGTCGTATGCGCTGTGGGGTATTTCGCAGGAGAGCCTGAGTCGTACGATGTTCCCACTTGGAAAACTGCGTAAAACGGAGATTCGACAGATGGCCATGGACCGTGGCTTCACGGAACTGGTGAATAAGCCGGAGTCTTATGAGATATGCTTTATACCTGACAACGACTACAGGGGCTTCCTGAAGCGCCGTGTTGAGGGACTGGAAGAGCAGGTAGCCGGCGGTGAGTTTGTATTGGAGGACGGTACTGTAGTAGGCAAGCATGAAGGTTATCCGTTTTATACCATCGGGCAACGCAAAGGCCTGGGTATAGCACTTGGTTTTCCGGCTTATGTGACCCGCATTGAGAAAGAGACTAACCGCGTAATACTGGGTAACTATGAGGACCTGGCCAAAAATGCGATGACCGTAGGTAAGCTTAACATGGTGAAGTATGAGAACCTGATTGGTCAGCCTATACCTACCATTACGAAAGTTAGGTATAACGACCCGGGTACAGAGGCCATTATCGAGCAAGAAGGAGATAAGATGAAAGTACACTTTCTGAGTGGTGTGCATGCGATTGCTCCTGGTCAGGCAGCCGTATTCTACGAAGGCAACGACGTAGTGGGTGGCGGCTGGATCGAGTCAAACTATAACTCAGACTATAACCTGAACGTGTTGCAATAATGAGAAGAGCCCTCTTGCTCCTGGTTGTGCTGGCTGCCTTTGTAGCTGGCTGCGAAAATAAATACAAGGACCCTGATCCTGTGGCGATGGGCTACGACTATTATCCGCTGGAAGTAGGACTGTATCGGGTGTATGATGTGAAGGAAACGCTCTACTTCGGTGAAACACCTTCCGATCTTAACTATCAGTTGAGGGAACGGGTAGATACTAGCTTTATTGACCAGACGGGGCAGCTTGTTTATAAGATTATTCGTTCTAAACGACCGTCAGCAACTGCTGAATGGTTAGATGATTCGGTAATGACAGCGGCTAAAAGCCCAACAATGGTCATGCTTACCAAAGACAATACGAAATACGTGAAGCTTGTATTTCCTGTTAAGAACGGATTAGAGTTTGTTGGCGATTTGTACAATACGTGGCAAGTGACTGAAGGTAAATTGCGAGATAATAAGGAAGTTTATGTATATGAAAATGTAGGGTTGAGCTATGAAGTAGCCGGAGAAACCTATCCGTCTACAGCCACTGTAATTCAGAAGTTCTTAACAAACAGTACTAAACTCGATGACCGTTATGAAGTTTATGCAGAAGGTATAGGCCTGGTGCATCGTGTTTCCGACCGACTCAACTACGAGAACTGTTCAAGTGGTGTAGGTTGTGTGGATGGGTTTAAAATTGCAAGCGGCCATGAACGGGAAGAAATCTTAATCGAGCACGGTAAACTTTAAAGCTTATGCGGCATCTGTTTCTGCTTGTTTTACTTCTGACGATGGCCCTTCATACAAGGGCGCAGGGAAGCGACGGCACAGAGCAGAAGCATTTGATCTTCTTCACTGACAAAGACAATTCTCCTTATTCAATAGCAGAACCAGCGCTATACCTTTCTGCCAAGGCGATCGAACGCCGCAGCAAGCAGGGGATAGCGCTTTCTGTTCGTGACTTACCGGTCAACCCGTCGTATGTGAGCGGCCTGAAGGCGTCAGGTGCTACAGTGCTCTATACCTCTCGCTGGTTTAATGCGGCGGTCGTGCAATGTTCTCCTCAAAAGCTGGCCGAGTTACAAACACTTGCCTTTGTGAAGGGTACGCAGCAACTCAACCGCCTGCCTGCCTCAAATAAAAAAGCCACGCAATCAAACGATAGCCTGGCGCTTGCTAAGGTTTCGTTTGACCCTTCTTATTTTGGTCCATCCTTTCACCAGTCCAACATGCTGGGTATACCTGAACTACACGCGGCTGGGTATCAAGGCGAAGGCATGACCATTGCCGTATTCGACGCAGGTTTTCCGGGGGTGAACAGCATCGGTGCTTTCTCACACCTTTTCCAGAACGGTCAGCTCAAAGGCACTTACGATTTTGTTGGGAACAAGACGAATGTCTACGGCCACAGCCAGCACGGTACCTCGGTGCTTTCCACGATGGCCGCTTATGATCCCGGACGCATT
>NZ_AKIS01000085.1:0-21439 GCF_000277005.1 Pontibacter sp. BAB1700
CTTCTTCTTTTATACCTATAGATGCAATCATGTTATGCTACCTGTTCAATCACAAAGAGTAGACTTACATATTCTCTTGAGTATGTCATCTCTGTTCAGCTAGTCTATACCTTAACGATTAGTCTTCCTGCACTTCCCCTTTGCCCTCTCCTCTCCTGCTACCGCGATACAGCTCATACTTAAGCAAGCGACAATCGATTGCTCCATTGTAAAGTGGCGTACGACGGGAGGCACGCAGCCCTATGCTTTTAGCAGCATCCAGGTTTCCGGTAAATACAAAGGCGTCGAAGCCTGGTAGTTGTTCTTGAGCGTATCCCCGATCTGTTTGTACAGTTGATGGATGTCATCAGACACGATCCGTTCGTTGTAAGGCGGGTTCATGATCAACACCCCCTCTTCTGCAGGAGCTTCAGTCTTGAAAAAGTCTGCCAGTTCAATTTTGATCACATGGCTCAGTCCGGCATTCTCAATGTTTTTGCGGGCTGCCAGTACATAGTCCGGATCGATGTCGTACCCAATGATCTGGGCCTGCGGCTCACGCTTTTCTTTGGCCTCGGCCGTTTTCCATACCATCTCAAAGAGCTCTTCATTGTGATCTTTCCAACCTTCAAAACCAAAAGGATCGCGTCGGAAGATGCCCGGTGCAATATTTTGCGCCATCATGGCAGCCTCAATCAGAAAAGTACCTGAGCCAGCCATGGGATCAATAAAAATCGATTTCTTGTCCCAGCCTGACAGGGCGATAATGCCAGCGGCCAACACCTCGTTGAGTGGCGCCACATTGGTTTGCAGACGGTAACCACGACGGTGCAGCGAGTCGCCGGAAGAGTCAAGTGATAAGGTGACCATGTTCTCGTGCATGTGCAGGTTCAGGCGCACGTCCGGCCGGATGCGGTCCACGGATGGGCGCTCGCCGGTGGCTTTGCGGAATTGGTCTACGATGGCATCCTTGGTAAGCTGGGCCACAAACAGCGAGTGCTCAAACGTCGAATGGCTCACCACGGCATCAATGGCAAAGGTCTGATCAAGGTCCATGATCTCGGCCCAATTGGTTTTTTGTACCTGCTCATACAGATCGCGCTCGTTGCGAGCCTTAAAATTGCGGATCGGCCTCAGGATGCGGATGGCCGTGCGGCACCAGAGGTTAGCCTCGTAGAGTTGGCGCAGGTTTCCCGAGAAAGAAACAGCCCGGTTGCCAACTTTGATATATTCTACCTCCAGCGCTTCCAGTTCTTTTGCCAATACCTCTTCCAGACCACTGAGCGTTGTGGCAATCATGTTAAAATTATCGCTCTGCTTTTGCTTCGCCATCTGCTATACCTGTTTATGCTGCAAAAATAGGGTTTTAAGTTGGGAAGTTAGGAAGGTAAAAAATCAGAAAGTTATATTCTTCAGCTAAAAGCCCCAAAAGAGCCCTTCCTCCCTTTCTTTTTAAGAAGATACAGCCTTTAAGCTACCCCTTTATGCATATTGCACCCGTACAAAGGCCCTTCGTCCGGATGAATTGAGCTTTGCTTAATTATTCAATTCTACACTTTTACGTCTTTCAGGCTCAGTACTCCAGATGGTTTCACTTTCTAACTTTTAATTTTCTAACTTAGAACCCTTATTTTTGCTTCAAATACCCGCTTATGAAATTCGAGAGAGACTTTTCCCTTAAACCTTACAATACGTTTGGCATTGATGTGAAGGCCAGGCACTTTGCCCGCTTCGACAGCGTGCAGGAGTTGCAGGAGCTTCTTCAGCGGCCTGAGGTACGGGAAGAGCCGAAGCTTATATTAGGCGGGGGCAGCAATCTGCTATTCACCAAAGACTTTGAGGGAATTGTGTTGCTCAACGGCATCAAAGGCATGGAAGTGCTGCACGAGGAGGGCGACTATACCTATGTGCGGGCTGGCGGTGGTGAGAAATGGCACGATCTGGTGCTCTTTTGCCTCGAGCATGACCTGGGCGGCATCGAAAACATGTCGCTTATACCGGGTACCGTAGGAGCCGCTCCTTTGCAGAATATTGGTGCCTATGGCGTAGAGCTCAAGGACGTTTTTGTAAATCTGGAAGCTGTGCAGCTCGAGACCGGCGAAGTCCATACCTTTGACAAGGAGGCCTGCCAGTTTGGGTACCGAGAAAGCGTTTTCAAACACAGCCTGAAGGGACAGTATGTGGTAACGACCGTTACCCTGCGACTTCGCAAACATCCTGAACTGAACACCTCTTATGGCGCTATCCAGACTACCCTACAGGAAATGCAGGTGCAGCAGCCTACCATACACGACATAAGCGCCGCCGTTTGCCACATCCGCCGAAGCAAGCTGCCTGATCCGGCTCAGATCGGCAATGCGGGCAGCTTCTTCAAAAACCCTGAAATACCGGTGCTTCTCTTTGACGTGCTCAAGGAAAGATATCCTGATATGCCGGCCTACCCTGTGTCTGAGACGAGCGTAAAGGTGCCCGCTGGCTGGCTTATTGAGCAGTGCGGCTGGAAAGGCAAAGTGATCGATAACTACGGTGTGCACAAAAACCAGGCACTGGTACTGGTAAATTACGGTGGTGCTAAAGGCGAAAATCTGTTTCAGCTGGCCCATGATATTATAGCGTCTGTGGAAGAGAAGTTTGGCATTTCGCTGCAGCCGGAAGTAAATATTATGTAGCCCTGGCAAACCTGGGAAGATGCCTGAATTTTTTAACTAAACTTCCCTAACTTATTTAAGCAGGCTGCGATATATAGGGTATATCTTAACCGTTCAATACCCTATGAAATTATATATAATTCGCTACCTTCTACTACTGCTGGCGCTTCCCCTTACGCTGACTTCCTGTGACGATGATGATCCGGCACCGACCAAAACGGACCTTATTGTGGCTCATGAGTGGCAAGGTGACCGCGTGTTGGTAAACGGCTTTGATGTGTCAGACCTTCCCGAGATCAAGGACATGCTGCTTGACATTAAGAGCACACGCCTGACGCTGCGGCGCGATGGAACTTATACCGCCGTATACGACCAGGCAGGCTCTACACAGACCACCGTCGGTACATGGGAGTTCAAGGAAAATGAAACGATCATCTACTTCGACCTGCTTGGCGACCTGCAGATAGAGAGCCTAACCGCTACCAACATGGACCTGATCGCCACTGTAAATCGCAACAACACAACTTTCGATGCCAAAGTCCAATTTGTGAAAAAAGACTAACTTCCTTAAGTTAGGACTGACCGTACCCTCGTGCGCATTCATGTCACCTTCACAGGCTCAGGACAGGCTCCAGGTAATTCCATTCTTTCATTAAAAGACCACTTCATGAAAATTAAAAAATTACTCACCTTCCTGTTTGCCCTGCTATTGGTAACCAGCATGACCTCGTGCGATAAAGATGAAGACAAAGAACCTTCGAACACAGACTTACTGACGGCTAATACCTGGACAGGCAATTCGCTTTGGGCTTTCGGCAATGATATATCTGACCTCTTTTTAGAAGAACTTGGCTACGACATCAAAAAGAACACGGTCAAATTTGACAAAGCTGGCAAGTATGTAGATTCCTACGAGAGGAGTTCACTTAACGGCACATGGGAATTTGCGGATAATGACAAATCCATTATTTTCGACAAAGGCACAGAAGATGAATACACTGCCAAGGTATTGATACTCACAAATACCGAGCTTCGTCTGGAGCAGACGCTGGAGTTTGAAGATGATGAACCTGTGGCTCTGGAAGTCAGGTACACCCGATAAAATAGAAAAAGGCTCCTTTGCAGGAGCCTTTTTCTATTTCAGTACGGCCAGGGTAGCACCATCACCTCCCCTTTCCTCTGCCTCGCTGGCCAGGCTAACCACTTCCGGCACTGAGTACAGGTAGTCGCGTACCACTTGACGCAGCACACCGTTGCCACGGCCGTGGATGATCTTTATCTCCGGTATACCCAGCATGATGGCTTCGTCGGTGAAGTTCATCACTTTATTTAAAGCATCTTCGGCATACTCGCCCCGGATGTCGATGGTAGAGCCAAAGTCAGCCATACGCTGCGTAATGTTCATCCCCCGGGTATAGCCTTCTACTGTCTCCGCTTTCTTCTGCTTCTTGGTCTGCGCTTCGGCACGCTCCAGGTTATCTACCTTCACAATCGTTTTCAGGCCACCGAAAAGCACCTCAGCTGTTTTGCCCTTTATACCTACGATCTGGCCCACCGAGTCCTGCCCGATGAGTGAAACAGTGTCACCGGCTTTGAGCGGTCCGCCATTGCTGGTAACCCGTTTGTGGGCTGGTCGCGGCTCCTCTTTACGCACCTTTTCGGTGGCAAACTCCTCCAGTTCGCGGCGTGCCATCTTGGTCTGCTCTTTCTCAGCCTGGCTCTGCTTGATTTGCTGAATGGTTGCTTCGATCTTCTGGTTGGCGTCCTTCAACAGCAACTTCGCTTTGCCTTTGGCTTCGCGCATCACATCCTGCTTACTCTCCTCCAGGAAGTTCTTCAGCTCCTGGTACTCCTTCACGTTGCGCTTTAGCTTCAGCTCCAGGGCCGTGGCCTCTTTCAGCTTTTTCTCCAGTTCCTGCTTCTCTGTTTCGAGTTCCTCCAAGAGGCGGTCGTAGCGTATCTTGTCCTTACCTACCAGGCTGCTGGCTTTGTCCACGATGTGCCGTGGCAGACCAATCTTGCGGGCAATCTCAATGGCAAAAGAGGAACCCGGTTTACCAATCTCGAGCTGGTAGAGCGGCTGCAGGTTTTTGTGGTCGTAGCGCATGGCGCCGTTCACGATGCCCGGTGTGCGCTCAGCAAAGTTCTTCAGATTGGTATAGTGCGTTGTAATCACGCCAAACACCTTGCTGTCGTTCAGGTTCTGCAGTACCGCCTCGGCAATAGCACCACCCAGCACCGGCTCTGTACCGGTACCAAACTCGTCAATCAGCACCAGACTCTTGTTATCGGCCACCGTCACAAACTTCTTCATGTTAGTGAGGTGCGAGCTGTACGTACTCAGGTCGTTTTCGATGGACTGCTCGTCACCGATGTCGATAAAAATGTCGTGGAATATACCAGCCTCTGAGTTATCAGCCACCGGAATCAGCATACCTGTCTGCAGCATGTACTGCACCAGGCCCACCGTCTTTAGGCTCACTGACTTACCACCGGCGTTCGGACCGGAAATCAGCAGAATGCGCTGGTCACGGGTCAGTTCCAGCTCCATCGGCACCGTTGGCTTGCCCAGTTGCTTATGCGACAGATATAGCAAAGGGTGAATTGCCTCTTTCCAGGCGATGTGCGGATACTTGTGCAGCTTTGGCATCGCAGCCTCTATACGGCGTGCAAAGGCGGCCTTGGCCCGGATAAAGTCCAGCAGACCCAAGTATTGATAGGCTTTGCGCAGTTCGGGTATAAAGTTGCGCAGCGTATTCGTGAGCCCTACCAGGATGCGGATCAGTTCGCGATGATAGGAATTCTCCAGATCCTTAATATCATTGTTGAGTTCGAAGATAGACTCCGGCTCAATGTATACCGTTTGCCCCGTATTCGACTCGTCATGGATCAGACCTTTGATGCGGCGCTTGTGCTCGGCAATCACAGGTATAACCAGACGGCCACCCCGTATGGTAGGCTCTGCATCACCGGGGGTCCAGCCTTCATTTTTGGCATGGCGGATGATCGAGCTGATCGTTTTACGCAACTGTCCCTGATGCGCGATGACGGTCACCTCGCTTGTAGCCTGGCTGCAGCTCAGGCGAGGCATCGTCGCGCACGGCACCGGCATCGTCCACTACCTTATCCAGGGCAGCAAGTAGAGAGCGCTCAACCATGACATTGGCGCCCAAGGCTTTCAGGGCTTCGTACTTGCCCTCCTCGGCACTGGAAATATAGCGCAGTGAGTCGCGGATCGTGCGCAGCGACATCTTGATTTCGAAGAATGCCTGCACTTCTAGGAAAGTCCCAGGTATAGCGGCCCGGTCGAGGTAGGCGGTTACGTCGAAGTAATGCTGCAGCGGAATCTCGGCGTCGGACTCGAGCAGTTGTTTGAATTCATTTGTTTGTTCTAACAGGCGCTGCACCAGGTCATGCCGGTTCAGGAACGTCATGCGGCTGACAAACTGCCGGCCAAGTGGGCTCAGGCAAAGTTCCGAGAGCATCTCGCGTATCTGCGCAAAGCCAATTTTTATTTCAAAGTTATCTGGATAGATCAATTGTTATCTCTTAGATTTAGGGCAAATTTAGCATATTATAACAAGTAAAGCCGCCGCTTTCGTTCGCTGTGGTTTTATAAATTATGCTGCGTTTGGATGGTTGGACTGTTGATGGTTAAATTGTTGATTGTTGTTTGTGCACGATTCGGACAGGTCGCGACCTGTCCCTACAAGAAACGTTAATGCTGCGCTGCACTACATCGTCACAGTATACCATCACCAAAATCAAAATTTCAAACTCCTAATCTCTCAAACTTTTTAACTCCCAAACTCCCATGGTTCTCGACAAACTCACCAACGCCGACCGCTATACCTGCATGCACCCGCTTTTTGCGCAGGCTTTCCAATTTTTACAGGAAACCGATCTGATGAAGCTCCCGGTCGGGCAAAAGGCGATCATAGGCAAAGACCTCTTCGCGATTATCTCCGAAGGCAGCGGTATACCTGAGCAAGACGCCAAACTGGAAGTACACCGCAAGTACCTCGACATACAGTACATAATTTCAGGAACGGATCACATGGGTTGGAGAGACCTGGCGCTGTGCAGCGCTCCCAACGACCCCTATACCGACGAGCGTGACGCGGCCTTTTTCCCGGACAAGCCGGCTTTCTGGTTCGATGTGCCGGCTGGTTCGTTCACCATCTTTTACCCGGACGATGCCCATGCGGCGATGGTGACTGAGGAAAACGTACGTAAGGTGGTGTTGAAGATTGCCGTGAAGCCTGAGGCATAATATTGCCTGCTCTGCAGAATCGCACCTGGAAAACAGCTCTACTTGTTCAAGTAAAATAAGATGTCATACATATGAAGTATTTTTACAGCCTGCTGCTGGTAGCAGTACTCTTTTCCTGTGGCCGACCCGTTGCTAATAGTCAGGCCCCTGAGAGCAGCGTGCAGACGAATGGTGGAGAGCGTTACTACACCTTAAACGGCATCAGGCATTGGGTGAAAGTGAAAGGGAGCCAAAACAGCACTACTCCTATCGTTGTCGTGCATGGTGGCCCGGGTGGTAACCATTATAATTTTGAAAGGACGATAGGGCCGAAGATTGAATCCTTCGCTACCGTTGTTTATTATGAGCAGCGCGGAAGCGGGAGAAGTGAAGCTCCCCAGGACCCAAATGACTACTTGCTGCCGACGCTCATCAGTGACCTGGAACAGTTGAGAGTAACTTTGGGAGTCCAGAAAATGACCTTGCTCGGGTACTCGTTCGGGGCCGAATTAGCCTTACGGTATGCCATTGCACATCCTGAACGGGTTGAGAAATTGATCTTATCATCGCCTGCCGAATTGTCGAAAGCAAACATGCTGGTGCAGATTCAAGGCTTTTATGCCATTGGCGACAGTACACTAAAGGCTGGGATAGAGCAGATACTGAAAGACACAACGTCAATTGAGGCTAAGTATGGAAAGGTGTGGAACCTGAGTTCTTCGGAGGTAGTTGATCGATTCCTGTTTCTGCAACCTGAGCTGGCAGAGAGAAACAGGCAATTGTGGCAGGAAAGCAACCTGAAAAACACAGGCCTTATGGCGAAGGTGTACATCAAAAATAATAAAGCCGATCTGGTGGAGAAGGCAACCGGTGTGAAAACCCCTACCCTGATCATTAGTGGCGTGCATGACAAAAACGGCGGTCTACACACAGGGCTTGCCCTGAAGCAGGTGTTAGCCAACAGCATCATCAAACTGTATGAAAACAGCGCGCATTTCCCGGACATGGAGGAGGAAGACCGATTTGCTACAGATGTCAGAATATTTACCCAAGGGAAGTAAGAGTTGCAAGCTATAGGCTAGCGCGTTAAAGCAAGCAGATCTCTGACCAGTTTGGACTCTAGGCGAAGCAGCGGAAACTGCTCCAGCACATCTAGGAAACCCGTCAGTAGATAGGGGTTATCGGCCATATTGGAGAAACAGGCGATCAGCGCGTCATTTTCAGGTATACGGATAACCAGATTGCTGAATCCGCTGGTGTTGCCGGTGTGATACATTTCCAGGCCGCCTGAGCTGCGTCTGCTAAAGAACCAGCCCATCCCGTAGAAGCCATTTTCATATCCTCCAATAGGAGCGTATACCTGCCCCAGCGCAGGTGCCATACCGGGCTGTTTGCTGAGCGCTTGGTGCCAGCGCAGGTAATCGCGCACGGAGGTATAGATACAGCCGTCGCCTTTGGTAGCGGTGCAGGTGCCCTGGTCAGCCTGTAGGATTTCTCCTTTCTCGTTTCGGGCATAACCCATCGCCCGCTTAGGTATAGCCCTGCCCTTTTGATAAAGCATCGTGGTTTCCATACCTAAAGGTTCAAAGATGCGCTGCTGCAGAAAATCCGCGTAGGCTATACCTGACACCCGCTCCACCACCAGCGCCAGCAGCACATAACCTGTGTTGCTATACCTGTATAAGGTGCCGGATGGAAAGTAGGTCTTAGTTTGTGCGGCAGCTATGGCTAATACTTCCTCGTCGCTGATCTGCCAGTCAGGTTGCTCCTCCACAAACTCCTCATAATCCAGCAGTCCGGAGGTATGGCAGAGCAAATGGCGTAATGTTACCAGCGTTCCTATACCTGCCGGAAACTCTGGGAAATACTGCTGCAAATCGTCCTCATAAGACAGACGCTCCTCCTGCTCCAGCAGCTGTATCGCCATCGCTGTGAACTGCTTGCTCACAGAGGCCAGCCGGAAGGTGGTGTCAGGGGTGATAGCTTCGCCTGTAACCAGATCGGCTATACCTATACCTTGCTCATATAGCACCTCTCCTCCTACTGCCACCATCAGTGCGGCACCAGGTGCATCCGATCTATAGGTAGCCTCTAAGTGCGCATCCAAGGCATCAGTTATTTGTCGCATTAAAGTAGACTCACTCCTGTTTAACATAAGAAAAGCACCGGGTAAATAAAGTAACCCAAAATGTACGTACCTTAAAACTTCTCCTCCACTCCCAGCCCGAACAGGGCGTAGTCGTATTTCACGGGGTCCTGCGGGTCAAAGGCCCGGAGATGATCAGTCAGCTCCTCTGCCGTCTGCCAGTCCATACCCTTGCGGGTGATCAGGCCCAGCCGGCGGGCTACCCGCTCCACATGCACATCGCAGGGGCAGACCAGATCGGCAGGCTGCATGGTGTGCCAGATGCCGAAGTCCACGCCACCGTCGTCGGGTCGTACCATCCAGCGCAGATACATATTCAGCCGCTTGCAGGCCGACTTGCGGGCCGGGGTCGAGATGTGCTTGCGGGTGCGGTGCGGGGCATCCTCCAGACTGAATACCAGTTCATGAAAATGCTCCAGTCGCTCCTTCTGCGTCCTGATCTCGTTGTGCTCTCCTGTAAAAGCCGTTTCCAGGCTCTCGTGCTGCTCGTAGTACCACCTGAACCAGTGGATCAGGTAGAGCAGGTCGGTGTCGTTGAAGGTGCGGTGCTTGAAGCCCAGAAAACGCGGCAGGTCCTGCTCCTGGTGCTGCAGGATGAAGTCATGCGGGGCATTATCCATCAGGTCCATTAGCTTCAGGCAGTTGTTTATAATAGTTTTGCGCTGTCCCCAGGCCAGGATGGATGCAAAAAAGCCGCTGATCTCGATGTCCTGCTTTTTGGTAAAACGGTGCGGGATTGACACCGGGTCGTTCGGTATGAAGCTAGGCTGGTTGTAGCGGGCTACCCGGTCGTCGAGCAGGGATTTGATCTGGGCGATGTCCTGTTTCATGTGCAATGGTACGAGATATGGTGCCCTACAAGTTAAGGAATATGCAGCAGGCAGCCCATAAAAAAGCCCGGACATGGCTGCCCGGGCTTTCCTTTTATCGCTATACCTGCTTATGGCATGTAAGACAATTCTACTCTGAACTTCTGGTCAATAGCGCCTAACTTCTGGCAGGCCTTCTTCGACAGACGCACTACCACGTTGTTGTTCTCGCCTGTGTTTGGCAGTTTACCGATCACACGCACGTAAACCACCTGGTCGTTCATGGCATTTTTCACCTGCATGATGGTACCTACCGGAGCAGTTTTGTGCAGCGCCAGGTATTTATTTGTATCTGCCTTCGGATCGATCATTTCGGCCATACCTGTCTCGATGATCTTTTTGGCACCAGACACAGAGTCTACCATCTCCTCGTCGTCATCCGAAACGCTGGTAGCCGGTGCCGGCGTAGCTGGCTGCGGTGTCAGCACGACATGCGTGTTGGCCGGGTTCGTAGTGGCAGCTACAGGCTCTGTAGAAGCCACGGCTGTTTCCGTCACACTATCTTTTGCAATCTCGTCATCTGACTCGCTCACGTAGATCGGGTTCTTGGAAGGAACCGGCTGACCTTTGCCCACGATCAGAAAAGCGCCAACGCTGATCGTATTATCAGGCAGGTTATTCCAACGCTTGATGTCATCTACTTTCACGGCGTGCATGCGGGAGATGGAGTACAGCGTCTGCTGTGGCTCTACCTGGTGCAGCTTCTCGCCACGGCTGTTTACCGTAAAGGTGCGGTTGCTGGCTGTGCCCGCAGTGGCAGTTTGCTGGATCGCGGCTGGCGCTGCGGCGTACTTGCGAGGTATCAGCACGACCTGGCCAATGTTGATGGTCGTCTCCACAGATGGATTTGAATCAACGATCTGGCAACAGACACGCCATACTTTCTGGAAAGGGCGTAAAGCGTTTCTTTTGGCTCCACACGGTGCTGCACGTATACCTTTCCGTTCTTACGCTCCACACCTACAGAGTCGCGCAGGGCAACCATGTCGAAGGCTGAAGCCGAAAAAGGAAGCAGCGGCATTGCTACAAGGGCGATAAGTAAAATTCGGATCATAGCTAAAAGTCGAACTATAAAATTTAAAGAGAATATGCCTTCCAGGTTGTTTTGTTTTGCACGAAGTACAAATTGCGCATAAAGATAAAAAAAGTATCTGAACCTACGCCATCAATTGCACCTGCAAGTAACTCATTTAAGTGCAAAAAACCATTTAAATCAAAAACAGCCAGAAAATTATCTAACTTATTTTCGCCTGACTTGCAGTAGTAACTTACGACCAGGCAGGTGTCCGTTTCGGCGTACTCCAGGGCGCCTACAGGCTCACAATCAAGCTCCTGCACCAGAAAATCACGCACCTGCTCAAAGTAAGCTTCGCCTTCCCGGTACAGGTGCGGGTACTGCACAGCACCAAAACGGTGTTCGTGGTAGCGCTGCACCCGATCAGCCGCCTTTTTTTGGCCTATATCGTTTTGCACGGTTTTACCGTAACCGCTTTCCAGCAAAAGCAGTTCCCCAGGTGCTTCTGTAATGTTGTAGGCCAGCACGCCCCTCTCCTCTACTCCGTAAAAAGCCAGCTCCGGCTGCTGCCAAAGTGCTTTACCTGTATCCGCCGCAAATGCCCGTATACCTTTGTGCTGCCCCAGTTTCCGGTCGCCATAGCCGTGCAGGTATACGACCTGGCCGTGCACGTCCTCCAGCCCCAGCCACCAGGTGTTAGGGTCGGGAAGCTCTAACTCGAGCAGATGCGCATCGGGCAGGTGCAGGGTATAGAAGCGGGCCTGCAGCAGGTCAGCGTCGCGCACTTCTAGTGCCAGCCAGCCATTGGGTGCATCCAGACGAATACGCCACACAGGCGCCTCAAAATCGTATTTAAAAAGTAGGGAAAGAATAAGCGGGATTTTTTTAGTACCTTATTTCCGATTTAGCTCAAATGTATGAAATCTAACGCAAAAATATGGCAATGGCCGTCACTCCTCCTGCTGGCCCTTCTCTTTTCTTTCACGGCCGCCCTGGCACAGGAGCAGCAGCGACAGAAGGTGTTCATCATGGAGATCACATCCGAGATTGATCCGCGCACCAACCGCTATACCCAGCTGGCGCTCGACGAGGCTACACGTGTGGAGGCCGACCATGTGCTGCTGAAGCTAAACACCTATGGCGGTGCCGTAAACGATGCTGACGCCATCCGACTACGGCTGCTCGAGTATCCCAAACCGATCTATGTTTTCATCGATAAAAACGCTGCCTCAGCCGGGGCACTTATCTCCATTGCCTGCGACAGCATTTACATGGCACCGGGTGCCAATATCGGGGCGGCTACGGTGGTAGTGCCGACGGGCAGGCCGCACCAGGCAAGTACCAGAGCTACATGCGCTCCATCATGCGCTCCACTGCCGAGGCAAACGGACGCAATCCCAGACTGGCCGAAGCCATGGTTGACGCCGCCGTAGACAGCACCTTGTCTGCCGACCAGGTGCTTACACTCACCACATCCGAAGCCATACATCACGGGTTCTGTGAAGGACAGGCCAACAACATCGACGAGGTGCTGCAAAAGCTTAATCTGCAGGATGCCGAGATTGTCCGTTACGAACTCAGCACCACCAATAAGGTCATTTCCTTTTTCCTCAACCCGGTCATCAGCGGTATTCTGATCCTGATCATCATTGGCGGACTGTGGTTTGAGCTACAGACGCCGGGTGTGGGCTTCCCGCTTATGGCCGCTATTGTGGCCGGTGTGCTCTACCTGACACCTTTCTACCTCAACGGACTGGCTGAGCATTGGGAGATCTTACTGTTCATCGTGGGGCTGGTGCTCATTGCGCTGGAAGTCTTTGTAGTGCCCGGTTTTGGTGTGACAGGCATAAGTGGCATCACACTGGTGTTCCTGTCGCTGCTCCTGATCATGGTCAACAACCAGGCCTTTGACTTTACCTTCGTGTCGTCTGAGCGCCTGATGGAAAGCCTGGTATCAGTGCTGCTGGGTATGATCAGTGCGGTGATCATCGTCATACTGACCTGGAACCGCGTACTGGGCAGCCGCGCCCTGCAGCGAGTCACCCTTGCCAATACCTTCGCCAGCAAGGAGGGCTACCGCTCCAGCAACTCAGTTGAGCACCTGATTGGCAAAACAGGTGTTGCCTATACCCGCATGGCCCCGAGCGGACGTGTGATGATAGACGATAACGTGTATGACGCCCAGGCCCGCGACGGCTTCATCGAAAAAGGTGACTCCGTGCAGGTGATCGACCAGAGTACCTTCGCGCTCCGGGTGAAGAAAGTTTAGGGATCGGGGAATTAAGGCGTTTGAGCATTTTTTTACCGCCTTTGCAACGCTGGAGGGTATTTCGGGGTCATGCCAGTAAACCAAACCATAATTACATGAAAAGCATCTTGCGCTACGCCCTCCTATTGGCAGCATTTACAATATCTGCCTTCTCCTGCGACAAGGACGAGGACCTGGAAGTGCTGGAAGAAGTTGCCGCCATCACCTGGTCAGGCGATTATGCCGTGGATGGCTGTAGATTCCATGTACAAATAGGTGAGAAACGCTTCAAGCCGGCAAATGAAGTCGATATCGACGATTCCTTCAAATCATATGATCCTATACCTGTAGAGGTGAAATTTGTGCAGCTGGGCCAGCGGGACTTTCAGTGCGGCATGCTTCCTACAGCCACTAAAAAGGAGTTTATCCGTATCCTTTCAATTAAGAAAATATAAATCAGGCTCTAGCACCTGTATAAGCTCACATATCCTGTTCCTATATGAAACTGTTTCTACAGCTTACCCTATTCATCAGCTATCTTCCCTTTTACTTATTTCCTGCCAGCATACCCCAAATACCGAAGCAGATACCAAAGAGGCCATGCTGATCTGGTCGGGTGAGTATATGGTGGACGGTTGTGGTTTTGAAGTGCTCATCAACGGCAACAGGTACAAGCCCGAGAACGAAAGGGATATTGATGAGGCATTCAAAGTGGAGGGTGAAACGCCCGTCCTGATCGAGTTTGAGAAGTTGGGCCGCCAGTTGGATATTCGTTGCGGCCTCTCCACCCAAAGCAGGGCCATGGATGCCATCCGTGTCATCTCTGTCAAAAAAAGACCTTAACAGGCAAATTGCTTTTTGCAGCGGTCTGCTGCATTACTCCTGTCTGTTGCGTAACTTGCCGGGGCCTGCCACTGCACGGCTGGCCAAAGATAACCGTCTGCCCTATGGAAATACTCGGCATTATACCTGCCCGCTACGCCTCCACCCGTTTTCCCGGAAAGCCACTTGTCGACATTAATGGCAAAAGCATGATACAGCGGGTATATGAACAGGCTTCATCATCTGGTTTAACTGATGTGATCGTAGCCACTGACGATCAGCGCATTTTAGATCACGTGCACAGCTTCGGAGGCAAGGCCGTACTGACAGCTGCCCACCACCAGAGCGGCACCGATCGCTGCTTCGAAGCCTATCAGTTACACGACCAGCCGTTTGAGTATGTAATCAATATCCAGGGCGACGAACCTTTCATTAAGCCTGAGCAGATCGAATTGCTGGCCACCTGTTTCAATAATCCGCAAACGCAGCTGGCTACCCTCGTCAAGAAGATCAACACCCCGGAGGAGCTCTTTAATGTCAATGCGCCAAAGGTAGTCATAAACGGCCATGGGGAAGCTCTGTACTTCAGCCGGCAGCCTATTCCCTATTGCCGAAACGTACCAAATGATATCTGGCACAAACAGCATACCTACTACAAGCACATCGGCATTTATGGCTACCGCACCGACATACTGGAGCAGATCACGCAGCTGCCTCCTTCCAGCCTTGAATTGGCCGAGTCACTGGAGCAGCTGCGCTGGCTCGAAAACGGATTCCGCATTACCACCGCAATCACGGAGTTTGAAACCATCGGCATCGATACCCCAGAGGATCTGGAGAAGGTAGTAAGGAACGGTAAATAGTTGCAGGAAAATGATTAACTGATGGGGTGCCAAAGATGCTACATTCAGGCAAATTATTACTTAATCTATAAATTAATATAAATATACACAAACCACTGAATTACACACCCTTATTTAAACAACATAGCAACAAAATCAGTAATCATCCAACCCTAGTTACTACACAATCTCACTCATGAAAAACTACACCTTGCAGCGATTTGTGAAGCTGAGTCTATACTTTTTCGGGATGTATGCTTTGCTGACTGGGGCCTGGTTTGGAATATCCGGCAGGTTCGGGGAAGACGCTACCGGGGCGATAAATGAGATCCTGGTGAACTCAGCCATCTTCTCGCTGCTGTTCACAATTGCCTTGCTGGTGTGGTACAGGCGCACGGAAATCAGAATACCGGTGAAGAACATCTCTCCCAAAGCGCTCGATCAGAAACTTGAGGAGATTGGCTACGAACGTATACCTGGTAAAGAAAAGGGAGCCGTGCAGGTATACAAACCCCGGCCACCAAAAGCTCCCGCCCTGGCCGGTCGTCTGTTCGTGCAGAAGTCAGCCAACTTTTACCACCTGCAGGGGCCGGTGAGCAAGTTGAAGAGTTTGAAAGTTTAGGAGTTAGAAGGCTTAAAGTCGGATTTAAAGTGGGCAGAATTGTTAATTGCTGATTGTTTGTTGCACGATTCGGACAGGTAACGACCTGTCCCTACAAGTATACTACCTCCTCAACTTCTTAACTCCTAAATTCCCCAACTCCAATCACCCTCCCGCCTTCTTTGCCTTATAGCCTGCGGCTTGTAGTACCTGCAGCACTTTGTCACGGAAATCGCCCTGGATCAGGATCTCTCCGTCTTTGGCAGAACCGCCCACGCCACATTTACTTTTTAACAGTTTGCCCAGCTCTTTCAAATCGTCTTCCGTTCCCACAAAGCCTGCTACAAGCGTTACCTGCTTGCCTCCACGGGCTTTCTTATCCAGCATCACTTTCAGGTTCTGCTGTTGTGGCGGAAGCGTCTCGGCTTCGTGCTCCTGCTCGTATTGGTAACTGAAATCAGAACTGGTAGAGTATACTACACCTTGTCTGCCTTTTTTATTCTTGTCGCTCATAATCTTGTTCTTTCTATACCTTAGCGTGCCACCACGTGCAGTGACTGCGGCACCATGCGTACCTCAAACTCTTTGGCTTTTCCCAGATACTCCCCATCGGCATGGTGCATCATTTCGTGGTCAGTCTGCACCGTGACGCCCTCTGTCTTAAAGTACTCGGCACTGTCTGCACTCGCCGGCTTGTTGGCCAGCATGGCATAGCTCAATTGCAGGGCCTTAAACATATCCAGTTTACGCACTAGGCACACGTCCAACATGCCATCCCGTATATCAGCCATGGGGGCAATATAGGCATTGTTGCCATACTGTGCTGCATTTGCAAAGGCCATTACAAACAACTCCGTTTCGATGGTCTTGCCATTAATAACGGCCTTCACAGGAAGATGGCGGTAGTTGCGCATTTCTTTCAGGATCAGTTCCACATAAGTCCGAAGGCCGCGCTTCTTACTCCCTGCAAACACCGAACTAATGTACGCATCAAAGCCTATACCTGCGGTTGTGAAAAATGGCCGCCCGTTTATGGTTCCACTGTCTATCTTTGAACGATGCCCATGGTTCAGGTAGCGGATAGCGGCATCAACAGTCAAGGGTACCTGCAGGTGACGGGCCAGTCCGTTGCCGGAGCCCCTGGGGATAATGCCTAAGGCCGTTTCAGTATGCAGGATTCCCTGCGCCACCTCGTTCACTGTACCGTCGCCCCCAACAGCTACCACCACCTCACAGCCCTGCTCTGCCGCCTGCCTGGCCAGTTCCGGTGCATGTCCGGCATAGTCCGTGTACACAATGTCGTGGTCAAACTTTTCGTGGTCCAGGTGAAGCTTAATGCGGGCGGCTACATCCACCTTACTGCTGGGGCCAGACGTGGGGTTGATGATGAAACGGAAATGGGGACGTTTGCTCATATACGGACGGGCAGGCCAACAACGCTGCCATCTGGGTTAATTCTACGCAAATTAACCCATTCCTTTGGAGAATAAAAAAGCCCGGCAAGTAGCCGGGCTTTCTGTTACATAGGTGTGGCCTTCTTATTTCAGATGGAAGGTAAGCACAGGTATGTCGGAATGATTTACCAGGTCTTCGGCTATACTGCCGCTAAGCAGGTGCGACAGGCCGGTGCGGCCGTGTGTCGCCATCATCACCAGGTCAGCTCCTGTCTCCTCTGCAAAATGCAGGATGCCGTCTTCCTCGATCGTGTCGTTGTACACGTTGATCGTGAAGTTCTGCAGTCCGTAGCGCTCAGCGGCCTTCTGCATGCGTGCACGCAGGTTGCTGCTCGACTCGAAAGCACCCGGCGTGTTAATGTAAACCAGGTGTAGTTTTGCTCCGAACATCTGCTGGAAGTACTTGAACTTCTCCACAGCCGTTCCAATCTCACGCTTGAAGTCAGAAGGCAGCACAATGTTTCGGATCTGCAGGTTCGGGATCGGTCCTTTCACAGTCAGCACCGGGCACTCGGCCGTACGCACTACCTTCTCGGTGTTGGATCCGATCAGGAATTCGTCCATTCCGCTGGCGCCTTTCGAGCCATCACCACCAGGTCCACCTTGTCATCGTTGATCACGCGGCGGATCTTACGGATCACGTTATCAGCGTCTACTTCCTGCACCACTTCCACCCCATCGTGCTCCACAGAGCGCTCCAGTTCGGCCATGCGGTACTTGGTGTTCTCAAGCAGCTTCATCATGTATACCTGCTCCATACCGTTTCCGCCTACCAGGTCACCGGTTGCACTGAAAGAGTAGGAATAAGGCATTTCGACCACATGCAGCAGTTTGATGGCAGCACCTGTCTGGCGGGCAATGGCAACAGCTACTTCAAAGGCGTTGCGGGCCTGATCGGAAAAGTCGGTTGGTACAAGTATTCTTCTCATAATTTTGTGCGGTTTTATAATGCTTTGTTCTATTTCAATTGTAAAAATACAGGCCTGTATACGCCTGCACTATGACAAATGTCATTCCTGATGAAATATAGTGGTTTTCTTTTATAATCGCCACAAAAACACAAAAGCCCACCATGATGGCGGGCTTTTGCAGGAATAAGGTATAAACCAGGTGATTAGCCAAGCTTGGTGATCAGGTCGGCGGCTCTGTTAGAGTAGCCTGCCTCGTTGTCGTACCAGCCTACCACTTTCACCAGTGTTTCGTTAGCTGATGTCATCTCTGCGTCGAAGATGCAAGAGTGTGTGTTACCTACGATGTCAATCGAAACAATCGGATCCTCTGTGTACTCCAGGATGCCTTTCATTTCGCCTTCAGCGGCTTGCTTCATGGCAGCGTTGATCTCCTCTTTTGTAGCAGGACGCTTCAATACAACTGTTAAGTCAGTCAAAGAGCCGTCCGGAATAGGCACGCGCATCGCCACGCCATCCAGTTTACCTTTCAGGTGCGGCAGTACAAGACCAACGGCCTTGGCAGCACCTGTAGAAGTAGGCACGATAGAGTAGGCAGCGGCACGGGCGCGGCGCAGGTCGCTGTGTGGGGCATCCTGCAGGTTCTGGTCAGCAGTGTAAGCGTGTACAGTGGTGATATAGCCTTTCTCGATACCGAACGTATCGTCAAGTACTTTCGCCATTGGCGCAAGGCAGTTAGTAGTACAAGAAGCGTTGGAAACGATGCGCTCGTCGCCAGTCAGAATGTCTTCGTTCACACCCAGTACCACAGTTGGGATGTTGCCTTTGGCAGGAGCAGAGATAACTACTTTGCGGGCACCAGCTTCCAGGTGACCACCAGCGCCCTGCTCGTCAACGAAACGACCAGTAGACTCCAGCACAACGTCAACGCCTAGCTTGCCCCACGGCAGGTTTTTAGGCTCACGCTCCGCAGTGATTTGAATCTCTCTGCCGTTTACGATAATACCGTTGTCAGTGGCTTCTACTGTACCATTAAAACGGCCGTGTACTGAATCATACTTCAGCAGGTGAGCCAATGTTTTGGTGTTGGTCAGGTCGTTGATCGCTACTACCTCTACATTGTCCTTCTCCAGAAGGGCCTTAAAAGTAAGTCTGCCGATACGGCCAAAACCGTTAATTGCAACTTTAATTTTAGACATGGTATTTGGGATTGATTTGTTTTTAAAATTTGATGGTGCGAAGTTACGATTACGGATAAGGAAAACCAATATATTTTTTCCTGCCTGACTCCTAACGATTTACGTAAAATATGGTTGAAAACTCAAAAAAATATTTTGCCTTGTAAGTGCTTTGCCTTATCTTTGCACCACAATACGACAGAATGGTCCGTTCGTCTAGGGGTTAGGACTCCAGATTTTCATTCTGGCAACAGGGGTTCGATTCCCCTACGGACTACATAGTAAAGCTTAAAAAGCCGCTTAATTCTCAAATTAAGCGGCTTTTTCATTTCCAGCGTAGCAGAAAAGGTTTTATACTTTGCTAAGCCCTTGGGGAAAGGTCCTAGGTATTGTCCATCACTTTCACCAATCCAGGTGGCCTTGCGGGCACCGTTTTCCAGATCTTTCTCTATGCATCTTTATCCACCTGCTTGTAGGCACTGCGATTTGCTTTCCTTTGGTTGTCGAAGTTCTCCTGTTCCAGTGCTTTTCGATCCCACCGTGCCAGGTCAGCTGCCGCCTCGTAGGTGCTGCGCAGGAAGTCCAGCAGCACAGAATCCGGATTATCAGCTTCCTGAACTGCATCATAAGGCAGAATAAACTCCCTTAACTCCGGATGGTAGTAGGCTTGAGCGGGTTTTATGCGGGCATCTTTATACCCTTCCGGTTCCGGATAAATGTAGCTGTAAAATGCAGCAGCTGGATATGCCTCGCTTCCGGGCCAAAAGCCACAGCTGCAAACCTCTTTGGAATAAGCTTCCTGCGCTATCCAATCGGGTAGATTAGGTACGCCCCCGGGGTGCCGGGGCGCGTCATGACCGGAAAAGCGTGACACCGCCAGATCAAAACTGCCCCAGAAGAAATGCACGGGGCTGCTCTTGCCACTGAATTCTGCCCTGAACCGGGTAAAAACATCGTGCACCCGAAGGAATGCCTGGTGCAAAGCCACTGCGTGTTCCGGCTTGTAGGTGGCATGCGTTTCATCTTTATGAAAGGGAATGGGGTCTTCCAGTTCATTCGGTACAGGGTAAATGTCTGCCTGTATACCTGCTTCCCGCAGGCATCCAGTACCTGCTTATAGCACCCTGCCACCGATAGCTTTTTCAGGTCAATGCTGCTGGTATCTCCTGTACTGGTTTTTAGCTGCAGTTGATGGTTTATAAAATCAAAGTCTAGCTGAAAATGTTTATCCCCGGCCACAATATCTGAGGTGGTGAGTCCGCTCGGAGTTACATAGAGTGTGACGTGCCAGGAATGATTGATCCAGGGTGTTTTGACCAGCCTGATCTTCCCCACGATCTGTGTCCAGAGGTGTATCGTTTCATATGTTTTGTGAGCCTCCGCATAGGAGAGTTCTGGCCAGGTAGTTTTCATAGTCAATTATATTCTAATGGCTTTTTTATTCCAGAAGCGTGATGATGTCGCTTGGCTTGTTCAGGAGTCGGTGTAGCGGGCAAGCTTTGGCTGTTTTGTGCAATTTTCGCATTGTTCTGCTTCAGCTTTTCACTGAAAGACAGATTGCAGTAAAACGTATTACTGCCCGCGGCATTATCGATGTTTTTTACCAGGTTTACCCTTGCTCCGATCCGCCCAATCTCCCACCCTTCCCGGGTTACATCAGTTGTGTAGGCTTCACCTGTATTTTCGGCTTCGGCAGTAGCAATAATGTTGGGCATTTGTCTGGGGTTAGATGTTCTTACGAGGCCAGATGCCAATTTCTCAAAAACCTGACAGCCGGCCTTTGGCTGCTATTCCTTGTCGGGGTGTGTTTCGAGGTAGGCGGAGGTATAAGGATGTTCTTTGACAATCCCTTCATCCATGATGTGCAGCACTGTCCAGCCTCTTTCTTTGAGATAGTCTGAGATGATGGCGCGGTGACAACGCCACCACACAGCTTCCGAACACATGTAAGCCGTATTTTTTCGGGCAGCCACTTCCGTCATCGCCGCGATGGCTTCTTCGAATTCCTCCGTCTCACTATAATCGGCATAGCCACGAAACGATTCGCTTTTCCAGACTGTGTTACGTGAATCGGGTCTAGGTTTTCTGCGACCACCCAAATCCTGCGCAGGCATATACCTGATTCCGGCCTCAGGCAGGAAGGTCTCCAGTGCGGATACATTGAAATGAGGGTATTTTCTCGAACCGGGGTATCTGCGCACGTCTACCAGCACCTCTATCTGAAACGATTTCAGCGCCGCCACAAATTCATCCGGGCTTCTGGTGGAGTGGCCGAAGGTCCAGATAGTCCTGTTTGTTACTGACATAGATAAAAATTGTGCGATGCTCTTTCCAGGGATTAGAAAAAAAGGTTAGAAAATCGGCTGTTAAACGAAGCCGTAAGTATTCGACTCGCCACCGTCAATGGCAATGGTCTGTCCGTTTACGTAAGACGCGTCTTCACTCAGCAGAAAAATAACAACTTTCGCCACTTCCTC
>NZ_AKIS01000086.1:0-38165 GCF_000277005.1 Pontibacter sp. BAB1700
AACCGATTGTCAAACCTTAAGCTGTCTGATGTGGTTGATATTTATAATGATTCATTTGAAGCTGAACTAGGTATAGGGGGACCTGTGCAATACAATACCTTGCATTATGTACACCAGATACCAGATCTGCCGCAGGCGGTGCAGCTGGACGACAATCTGTATTGGGGTGGTGACTTTGAGTCGCTTCGCACCATGATCGGCACAGGAGAGGTAACACCGGCAGATATCAAGTTCTTTCTTGGCTACTCCGGATGGACACCTGGCCAGCTGCAGGAGGAGATCGACAAAAATGTTTGGATCGTGAACAACAATGCTGCAAATAAATTATTTAATTTGGAAGCAGATACGCTTTGGCGAAACATACTGCGCCAAATGGGCGGGAAATACAAGGTACTGTCAAACTACCCTGTAGACCCCCGCCTGAACTGACAAAACGTGGACTAAAACCTGAAGTCATGACAACTGATAAACAGCACACCGACGCAAACGGAGCTGAGGCCAACAAGCCCCGGCCACAAGACGAAGCACAAGCCAACGAGCAGCAGGCCTCGTCGCCGATGGACATTGTAGAACAGCGCCTCGCCGAAATCAACGCACAAAAAGAAAGCGCACAGGACAATCCAACGGAAGAAGGTGTGCCCAAAGAAGAACAGCCTAAAATAAAACCAGAACTGGCTTCTGAGGCAGAAACGTCAGAAACAGAAAAAATAACGGAGGCTTTTGCTGAAGCAAACCTGCCGGAAGCGGACACAGCTGCCACAGCTGAAACCGAAACAGCTGCTACGGCCGAAACTGAGACAACTGCACAGGCAGAAATACCAGCTGCATCTTCTCCAACTGCCTCAGCGGCAGCAGAAACAAAGTCTCCGGCAGCTGATGATCATCATGACGACGAAGAGTTGGACGAGGATGACCACACGGACTACAGTGAGATGTCGATGGAGGAACTGCGTAACCATTTGGCACAGCTTCTCAAAGGACCTGATGCAAAACGCAAATACAAGAAGATTCAGGAAATCCATCGGCAGTATGAAGATAAATTCCAGGTAGAAAAAAACCAGGCGCTTGACCGCTTCCGTCAGGAAGGAGGTACTGAAGAGGACTTTGAGTATCATGCGCCAATGGAACACAGTGAGCTGGAGCAACTCTATACTGCCTACCGCGAGGCACGTTACCAGGAGCGTCAGCACAGCGAGGAGCAGCGACAGCGAAACCTGGAGCGCAAGCGGGAACTGCTGCAACAGTTGCGTACCCTGGTGGAATCAGCAGAAACCAAAAACAGTAGCGATGAACTGAAGAAGCTCCAGGGCGAGTGGAAAAGCATAGGTCCGGTGCCGCCAGGCGAAGCGCAGGAGCTATGGGATTCGTATCATGCCCTGCTCGACATCTTCTACAACAACCGCAGCATGTTCTTCGAGATGAAGGAGTTGGACAGACGCCGTAACCTGGACGCCAAAGTCCAGCTGATCGAGCGTGCCGAAGCCCTTCAGAACGAACCTTCTATTAACAAAGCCCTGCAGGAGCTTCGTCACTTGCACGAGGAGTGGAAGAACATTGGTCCGGTGCCTAATGAGCAGCGCGACACAATCTGGGAGCGCTTCATACAGGCCTCAGAGAAAGTGCACGAGCACCGTCGCACTTACATGGAAGAGCGCAAAACTGTTGAGCTGGCAAACTTGGAGAAGAAGCGCAGCCTGCTGGATCGTTTACAGGAGTTCCAGAGCTTCAACACCGACCGCATTAACGAGTGGCGCGATAAAACCGATGAGATTCAGAAGCTCAAAGAAGAATGGGACAATGCCGGCCTCGTACCAAAAGAATACGCAGAAGAAGTCAACAAAACTTTCTGGAGCAACTATAAAGCATTTTTCCAGCATAAGAATCAGTTTTTCAAGGGGCTTGATGAGCAGAAAATGCAGAACCTGCGCCTGAAGACTGAGCTGTGCGAACAGGCTGAAAGCCTGAAAGAAAGCACGGATTGGAATGCGACTAAGGAGAAGATGATCCAGCTCCAGAAGAAATGGAAAACCATAGGCCGCGTGCCGGACAAGCATTCCGACAAGATCTGGCAGCGCTTCAGAGCAGCCTGCAACGAGTTCTTTGACCGTAAGCAGGCGCAAGAGCAGCAGAAAGGAGCCGAAATAGAGAAACTGTCCTCAGAAAAACTGGCCCTGTGCGACCGTATAACAGAAGAACTGGCACAGCCTAACACAACGACCTCGCTGGAAGACTACAACAAGATCGTAGCGGAATGGGGTACCCTGGATGCCGGCAATAAGCGTGTAAGCGCAAGGGTAGAGGAGAAGTTCCTGTCCCTGATGGAGCGTTACCTGGAGCGCGTGCCTGATCTGCATTACGATGATCGTGCTACCATGCTGGCGCAGCTACAGGTCGACCGTCTGAAGAACAGTCCGGACGCTTCGCAGAAGCTGTACCAGAAAGAGCAGACGCTGCGACGGGAGATATCACAACTGCAGAACGACATCTCGACACTTCGTACCAACCTAGACTTCTTTGCGCGCTCCAAGAATGCAGACAAGTTGCGCGAGGAGTATGAAGGCCGTATAGAAGACACACAGAAACGCATAGACATCCTGCATCGGCAGCTGGCCGCTTTCAGAAGATAAAAATTTCTGTTTGATACTCAAAAGCTTATCGCAAATGGGCAAAAAATCCTGCAGCAGGTGTTTGTATATTAAAAACTATATTATACCTTTGCAACGCTTTAGAACGATAGGGCTACACAAATAAAGTATCGCCTCCTTAGCTCAGCTGGTAGAGCAACTGACTTGTAATCAGTAGGTCGCTGGTTCGATCCCGGCAGGGGGCTCAACTTTATTTGTACTTTTACCGCCTCCATAGCTCAGCTGGTAGAGCAACTGACTTGTAATCAGTAGGTCGTTGGTTCGATTCCGACTGGGGGCTCTTAAAAGGCTTCAGAGAAATCTGAAGCCTTTTTTGTTTTTAATCCTTCCCAATCCCCTCACTGCCTCTCCTTTGCAATGTTTTGAACTGAAGCAACTGATGCTATATATGCTTTTTCAAGTTTTATGACTTATTTTGGGGATTCATCCAAGCACTGAATCCGATCCATGCAACTGATAGAAGTAAACACACCTGAACTGGCTGAAGAGTTTTTGAAAATGCAGGTCAGGCTATACCGCAAAGACCCAAAGTACATCCGGCCGCTTGATAAGGACGTGCACCAGGTATTTGATCCCAAAAAGAACAAACTGCTGCGTGACGGCGAGGCCATCCGTTGGATTCTGCAGGACGAGACTGGTGAAACCATCGGAAGGGTTGCTTCATTCATCAACAGGAAAACAGCAAACTCCTTTGAACAACCTACCGGTGGCATGGGCTTCTTCGACTGTATCAATGACCAGGATGCAGCTAACATTCTATTCGACGCCTGCCGTAACTGGTTGCAGGAACGTGGCATGGAAGCATGGATGGACCGATCAATTTCGGTGAACGCGACAAGTGGTGGGGACTTCTGGTGGACGGCTTTTACGAGCCCACCTACTGTATGAACTACAACCATCCTTATTACCAGCAACTGTTCGAGAACTATGGTTTTAAGCTTTACTTCAACCAATACGTTTACTACCGCACAGTAGACGACCCACTGACGCCTGAGTATCATGAAAAAGCACAGCGTGTGCTGGCTGACCCGAGCTATACCTTCCAGCACCTTGACAGAAACAACCTTGACAAGTATGCCGAGGATTTTCGTGTCGTATACAACAAGGGATGGGTAAAACATGAGGGCGTGAAGGCCATGGGCGAAGCACAGGCAAAATCCATTATGAAAGCCCTCAAGCCGATCCTGGATGAAAAAATCATCTGGTTCGCTTACCACCATGGGGAGCCTGCCGGTTTCTTCATTGCTATACCTGAGTTGAACCAGCTGTTTAAGCACGTGAACGGAAAACTGGACCTATGGGGCAAGATCAAATTTGCCTACCATCGCTGGAGAGGGTCCTGCAAGACGATGTATGGCATTGTATTCGGTATCACACCAGAATGCCAGGGCAAAGGCGTAGAGGCTGCCATGGTGGTGTCTGCAGCCAAGCTGGTACAGGGCAACCCAAATATCCCTTACTATGATTTACAAATGAACTGGATCGGGGACTTCAACCCGAAAATGATGAAGGTTGTGGAGCAGGTAGGCAGTCGCATTCTGAAAACCTATGTGACCTACCGTTTCCTGTTCGACAGAGAAAAGGAGTTCAAGCGTGCTCCGATCATTAAGTAGACACAAATGGATTCACTAACACAGATCGTACTGGGAGCAGCCGTAGGCGAGGCGGTGGCTGGCCGCAAACTGGGCAACAAAGCACTGCTTTGGGGTGCCATCGCTGGCACTATACCTGATCTGGACGTACTGGCCAATCCGCTGCTGGACATGGTGGGTCAGTTAAGCTTCCATCGATCTGTCACACACTCTTTCTTTTTTGCCGTTGTGGCCTCACCATTGCTGGGCTGGATGCTTTGGCGGCTCTATAAAAATGAACACGCCAGCTTCCGGGACTGGACCCTGCTATTCTTTCTGGGCTTCACAACACACGCCATTCTCGACAGCTTTACCACCTGGGGCACACAGCTATTCTGGCCTTTCAGCAATTACGGTGTAGCGTTCTACAACATCTTCGTGATAGACCCGCTTTATACCGTGCCCTTTCTGATCTGCGTGATTGCCGTCATGTTTTATGACAGGCGAAACCCTAAGCGTCGTCGCTGGAATAATGCTGGTCTGATCATCAGCACCCTCTACATACTCTTCTCATTCGTAGCTCAGGCTTATGCTAAAAATGCGTTCACTGAAAGCCTGCAAGATCAAGGTATAGTCTTTGAGTCCGAGATAGTGAAAGCCACTCCTATGAACACCCTGTTCTGGTCTGTTACAGCAGCCACTGAAGACGGCTTCTATACTGGCTTCTACTCTTTGTTGGACCAGGACCGGGACATCAGGTATAGTTTTGAGCCACGGCAGGAGCATTTGCTGGATGAATACCGGGGCCATCCGAAAATGGAGCGTCTGCTAGACATCACCAAAGGCTACCACGCAGTGGAAGAAGCTGAAAAAGGCATCTACATCAAAGACCTGCGATTCGGACAGTTTGATGGCTGGCAGGAAGGCAAGGGGCAGTATGTTTTCATTTACCACGTCTGGCGGGAGCAGGATGGCTCTCTAAACTTTGAAGAAATAAATAACCGCCCGAAAATAGACGGAGACTATCTCAAAGCATATCTAAATCGTATTCTGGGAAACAAAGACTAAATCAATACATATGACGTCAGCAAGATGGCAGCTAAGCGGCAAAAAAGCCGTTGTAACAGGAGGCTCCAAAGGTATAGGCGCCGCGATTGTAGAAGAGTTTATCGCCCTGGGAGCCGAGGTGCTGGCGGTGGCACGCAAAGAAGCGGACCTGCAGCAGTTACAGGAGAAGTTTCCGGAGGGACTGCAGGTGCTCGTAGCGGATGTGAGTACTGCAGCAGGTCGGCAGACGCTGCTAGACAAGGTGCAAAACACCTGGGGAGCACTGGATATGCTGGTGAACAATGTAGGAACTAACATCCGAAAACCGGTGACAGAATACACTCCGGAAGAATACGACTTTGTGATGAGCACTAATCTGCGCTCAGCTTTTGAACTGAGCCGGGGCTTTTACCCGCTGCTTAAAGCTTCAGAACAGGGAAACATTATCCATGTAACTTCGGTGGCGGGTCTTACACATGTGCGGACCGGTGCCATCTATGGCATGACCAAAGCTGCGCTGGTGCAACTTACCAAAAACCTGGCAGGGGAGTGGGCTGCAGACGGAATTCGTGTCAATGCCGTTGCCCCCTGGTACATCAGTACGCCACTTGCGCAGACCGTGCTGCAGAACGAACAGTACCTGCACGAAGTACTGGTCAGAACGCCGATGCGAGTAATTGGCAAACCCGAGGATGTAGCAGGTGCAGTGGCCTATCTTTGCATGCCGGCAGCAGCCTACATTACCGGTCAGACGCTGGCAGTCGACGGTGGTTTTACCATCAATGGCTTTCACCCCGCCTGAGGTATAAAAAGGGTATAAAAGCAACGCTCCAGGCAGCTAAACTATCCCTTGAAACGCTGGTTTATTAATCCAAATTTTACTACTTTTGTATGATAAGGCTGCAAGAGCGCAACAACAATTTTAAGTGCTCTTCAAAACCCGACATGCATGGCAAAATTCCGACTGCTTTTACCCCTTAGCGCTGCTCTGCTGCTTCTATCTGTATCCTCCTGTAAACCACTTTGTCCTATCAGTGCCTGTCAGGTACGCATGGTACATGCACATGGGGAGCAGGAATTTCGCGGCCAGCCCATTTACAAAAAACAAAACCCTAAAATAGGCGAAAAGCTGCCGAAGCAAACAGGGGAGGTGCACAAGCGCACAAACGATAAGAGCCAGCGCAAAAACTAATGAACGTTACAGGCTTTCGCCTGAAAAGTATATCAACCAACACAAAACTATTATTTAAACCTTGAACATGAACGAAGGCGAACGAATAATACCGATCAACATTGAAGACGAGATGCGCGGTGCATACATCGACTACTCAATGTCTGTTATCATTTCCAGAGCCTTACCCGATGTGAGAGACGGCCTGAAGCCAGTACACCGCCGTGTGCTGTACGGCATGTCCGAACTGGGGGTATCCTATAACAAGTCCTACAAGAAGTCAGCGCGTATCGTAGGAGAGGTGCTGGGTAAGTACCATCCGCACGGTGACTCCTCGGTATACGAGACCATGGTGCGTATGGCACAGGAGTGGTCGCTTCGTTACCCGCTGGTTGACGGTCAGGGTAACTACGGCTCCATTGACGGTGACTCACCAGCTGCGATGCGTTACACAGAGGCCCGCCTCAAGCGTATAGCCGACGAGTTACTGGCCGACCTCGACAAAAACACGGTCGACTTCGTGCCGAACTTTGACGACTCCCTGAAGGAGCCGTCTGTCATGCCAGCCAAGTTCCCGAACCTGCTCGTAAACGGGACGTCCGGTATCGCGGTAGGTATGGCAACGAACATGGCGCCACACAACCTGACCGAAGTCATCAACGGTACGATCGCTTATATCGACAACAGGGAGATCACGATAGCTGAACTGATGCACTACATCACAGCGCCTGACTTCCCGACTGGCGGTATCATTTATGGTTATGATGGCGTGAAGGCCGCTTTCGAAACTGGTCGTGGCCGTGTACTGATGCGTGGACGCGCTAATTTCGAAACAACTTCTACGGGTAAAGAGCAGATCATCGTAACGGAGATTCCTTACATGGTGAACAAGGCTTCTCTTATCGAGAAGACTGCTGCCCTGATAAACGAGAAGAAAATCGAAGGTATAGCTGACCTGCGCGACGAGTCTGACCGTGACGGTTTGCGCATCGTGTATGACTTGAAGCGCGATGCCATACCTAATGTAGTACTCAACAACTTATACAAGTATACGCAACTGCAGTCTTCGTTTGGCGTGAACAACGTGGCCCTGGTGAAAGGACGCCCGATGACGCTGAACCTGAAGGACCTGATCCACCACTTTGTAGACCACAGGCACGAGGTAGTGATCCGCAGAACGCAGTACGAACTGGACGAAGCCAGAAAGCGTGCCCACATTCTGGAAGGCTTGCTGATCGCGCTGGATAACCTGGACGAAGTGATCAACCTGATCCGTTCATCACGTGACCCGGAAATCGCCCGCAACGGCTTGATGGAGCGTTTTGCTTTGTCTGAGATCCAGGCTCGTGCAATCCTTGACATGCGTCTGCAGCGTCTGACCGGTCTGGAGCGTGACAAGATTCAGGCGGAGTATGCCGAAATCATGAAACTGATCGACTACCTGACCTCTGTTCTGAATGACGAAGGCCTGCGTATGCAAATCATCAAAGACGAGTTAAATGAAATAAAAGAGCGCTACGGCGACGTACGTCGCACCAGCATCGAGGCTTCTACCGGCGATATTTCATACGAGGATATGATCCCGGAAGAGAACATGGTGATCACCATATCGCATGAAGGTTACATCAAGCGCACTTCACTGAGTGAGTACCGTAGCCAAAGCCGTGGTGGTGTTGGTTCACGTGGCGTGGCCGCCTCTAAAGAGAGCGACTTTACAGAACACCTGTTTGTTGCCAGCACTCACCACCATATGCTGTTCTTCACGGAGTTCGGCCGTGTGTTCTGGATGAAGGTATATGAGATTCCGGAAGGAGGGAAGACCACTAAAGGACGCGCTATCCAAAACCTGATCAACATTGAAAAGGATGATAAGATACGTGCGGTGATCAATGTGCGTGACCTGAAAAACCAGGATTTCGTGCTGAACCACAACCTGGTATTCTGTACCGAGCAAGGCACGATCAAAAAGACCGTGCTGGAGGCATACTCCAGACCACGTACCAATGGTATCAATGCGATCACGATCAATGAAGGTGACCGTCTGCTGGACGTACAGCTGACTACCGGCAACAGTGAGATCATCATTGCACTGGGTTCTGGCCGAGCTATCCGTTTCAACGAGCACCAGGTTCGTCCAATGGGTCGTAACGCTGCCGGTGTGCGCGGCGTAACACTAGCCGGACCGGATGACAAGGTAGTTGGTATGGTTTGTGTAGAAAACGAGAACACAGAACTGCTGGTAGTATCTGAAAACGGCTTTGGCAAGCGTTCATTACTGGAAGAATACCGTATAACGAACCGCGGCGGTAAAGGGGTGAAGACCCTGAATGTAACGGATAAAACCGGTAATCTGGTTGCCATTAAGGGCGTAGTAGATACGGATGACCTGATGATCATTAACCGTTCAGGTATCACAATCCGACTTCGCGTAGCTGATATACGTGTAATTGGCCGCGCTACACAGGGTGTACGACTCATCAAGTTGACAGAAGGCGATCAGATTTCATCTGTAGCCAAAGTGGAGATGGAGAACGAAGAAGAAGTAGCTGAAGCCTTGATGGAGAACTCAGAACTGAAGCCGGAAGACTCTTTGCAACCTGATACTCAAATAGATCCGGAAACAACTGAGGATGAAGTTTAATCTGTAAAATGGAATTTTATTTTATTTATTAATCGTTTAACAAACAAACAAAAACCAATCTCTGAATAGTATGAAAAAAATACTGATGACAGCCATGGCAGCCGTAAGCGTTCAGGTTGCTGTCGCTCAGAACTCAGCCGTGAATAGCGCCGTGCTTAATCACAAGAACGGTACGCTTGACAAAGCGCTAGAATACATCAATAAAGCCACAGAGCACAAAAAGACGCAAGACAAAGCCAAAACCTGGTTCTATCATGGCGTGATCAACCAGGACCTGATCGGTCACCCAATCTACGGCAAACTGGCTACTGAGAAAACTCCTGAAGTTGCGCTAGCTTCGTTCAACAAGACGCTTGAGATTGACGGTGAAAACGGTCAGTTTGGCAAAATGGTACCAGAGCGTATGGAGATCCTTTATGGTCAGGTTCTGAACCAGGCCGTTGAATTCCACAACAACCAGGACTGGGACAATGCCATTGCTAAGTATGATATGGCTTCCAAGTTAAATCCGACTGATACAACAGCTGTGCTTTATGCTGCTTATGCCTCAACTGCTAAGCAGGACTATGCCTCAGCAGTTAAATATTATGATAAACTGATCGGTATTGGCCATACAACTGAAGATGTTTACAAAAACAAAATTCAGTTGCAGCAGGCTATCGAAGCGAGCGACGAAGAAGTAATGGCTTCTATTGCTGCTGGCCTGGAGAAGCACCCGAACAGTGTATACCTGATGCAGGAAGAACTGCGTTACTACCTGAAAAACGACCGTGCTGACGAGGCAATGGCTAAACTGGACAAAGCAATCGAAGCTGACCCGAAGAATGCAAGCCTTTATGCGGTTCGTGGTAACCTGGAAGAGCGCAAAGGAAACATCGACGCTGCTTACAAAAACTATAAGAAAGCAGTAGAAGTAGATCCAAATAACTTCGATGGTTTCTTTAACCTGGGTGTACTGGAGTACAACAAGGGTAGTGAGTTCAACAACAAAGCTGCCAAAATGGACTATGCGACTTACAAGAAGCAAGGTCCGGCATTGGAGAAGCAGGCTGTAAAGCACTACGAAGCTTCATTGCCATACTTTGAAAAAGCCCTAGAAATTCAGCCGGAAGATCAGGCAACACTTGCCAACCTGCAGCGTGTATATACACGTTTGAAGCGTACTGCTGATGCAGAAAGAATTGGTAAGAAACTAAAAAACTAATCTTACTCGCTAAGATAAAAGAAGGAAAGGGAGCTTGTTACAGGCTCCCTTTCTTATTACCACTTACATTACTTAACATAATATAAATTATAAGACTGATTATATACGAGTGATAATACTCTATAATAAGTGTCACTGATAATATACTTTATGTTAAGTACAAAAATTCTGATCCTGGTTAGTGACTTTTCTGATGCTGAAACGATTTCGGTGTTATACCGACTTCTTTTTTAAAAGCACGAATAAAATAATTCAGATTTTGAAATCCCGCCATGTAGCATGATTGTGTCACAGAGTTGAGCGGATTACGCAGATAGTCTTTCGCAAGCCTGATACGCTCCTTTAAAATATAATCGGCTGGTGTATAGCCAAACTCCTCTTTGAATTTCCTGAAGAAACTGGCTCGGCTCATGCAGGCTTTGTCACTTAGCTTGTCTACATCAATCTTCTCCCGGATGCTGTCTTTAATGTATTTGATAATGTGCGCGAAACGGTTACTGGATGCCAGACTCACATAATTTGCCTCAAAAAGCTGCCTAGCCTGCGTCTGCATCAGTCGCACGAGCAGTTCACGCAGTGCTAAGCCTGCTAAAATATCCTTCTCTCTTGTCTTTTCATTGATGCTGATGCGGATCAGCCGGTTAATGATATCAGCTAATTCCTGGTTGTTCACCAGATGAAACATTTCCTGATCAATGTGCCAGCAGTCATTGCGTTCTATTTTTGGGAAGCGCTCGTTCAGCATGGCGACAGTTGTCTGAATCTGCTCTTGTGATATGGCGAGCGCAATGCATTGCGTTGGATTATCGCGCTCAGCCTCAGGAAAATCAATCTTCATCAGCTCGTTGGGCGGAACAATAACCGACTCGCCCGGCAGATAGTCAAAGCCCTGCTTACCAAACAGGTGCATCACCTTTTTGCCCCGCAGCATGCTGGTCAGTACCAAATCATTAAAAACCAGGCTCACTTTCTCCGCAGCCTGATGCGTTTCAAATACATTCAGCTCACAGTTTTCAAGCGTGTAAGCCGAACGATTCTCCACTAGCGTCATAAGCAACTGCTCTTTTAGCGTGGGCAGCTGTTGAAGTTGATATTTCATGGACATATAGCTTTAACGGATAAAAAGCAGTCTTATTCTGATATTAAAGATACATTTTTTGAGACAATAAGTTTAGTTTAAAAAGATATAAGTCAGGAGATTAGCCATGAAACCAAAACCTTTATTTTATGGCAACTTTAGATATGACAGCTGAAGCACAAAATGTGCTGGAACGTCCTCAGTTCAAAGAGAAGTACGAACACTTCATTGGTGGCGAATGGGTAGCGCCGGTGAATGGGGAATACTTTGACAACCTCTCTCCCATTGACGGCAAACCATTTACAAAGGCTGCACGAGGCACTAAGGAGGACATTGATCGGGCACTGGATGCTGCGCACCATGCTTTTCCATCCTGGTCAAAAACCTCTGCCACGAAACGCAGCAATATTCTGCTCGCCATAGCCGACCGCATGGAGAAAAACCTGGAAATGCTGGCCCGGGTTGAAACAATAGATAATGGCAAAGCTATCCGTGAGACACGCGCTGCTGACCTTCCGCTAGCCATCGACCACTTCCGTTACTTTGCTGGTGTGATTCGAGCAGACGAAAGCACCATGTCTGAGCTCGATGAAACCACGATCAGCATCAACCTACAGGAGCCACTCGGCGTAGTAGGCCAGATTATACCCTGGAACTTTCCGCTGCTAATGGCTACCTGGAAAATAGCCCCGGCCCTGGCCGCAGGCTGTACGGTAGTACTCAAACCAGCTGAACAGACTCCGACCAGCATTATGGTACTGATGGAGCTGATCCATGATCTGCTACCTCCAGGGGTGCTCAACATCGTTACTGGTTTCGGACCAGAGGCAGGAAAACCACTCGCCACCTCCCCTCGCGTTGCCAAAGTTGCCTTTACCGGCGAAACAACCACTGGCCGCCTTATTATGCAGTACGCATCCGAAAACCTTATACCTGTTACTATGGAACTGGGAGGCAAATCGCCGAACATTTTCATGCCTAGCATAGCTGATGCAGATGACGAGTTCTTTGATAAGTGTGTGGAGGGGGCTGTTATGTTTGCCTTGAACCAAGGCGAGATCTGTACCTGTCCATCGCGCCTGATAGTTCACGAAAGCATTTACGACCGCTTTATGGAGCGTGTCGTGGCCAGAACAAAATCCATTAAGGTGGGCCATCCGCTTGCTGAAGATACCACCATGGGCGCACAGGCCTCTAACGATCAGTTTGAAAAGATTTTATCTTACATGGACATCGGAAAGCAGGAAGGTGCAGAAGTTCTATGTGGCGGAGGTATAGCCAAACTAAACAATGGTCTTGAGAATGGCTACTACATTGAGCCTACGATCTTTAAGGGGAACAACAAGATGCGGGTGTTCCAGGAGGAAATCTTTGGCCCTGTTGTTTCAGTTACTACTTTTAAAGATGCAGAAGAAGCTGTTTCCATCGCGAACGATACGCTTTACGGCTTGGGTGCAGGTCTCTGGACACGCGATGCCCATGAGATCTACCAGATACCACGTGCTATACAGGCTGGACGAGTTTGGGTAAACTGCTACCATGCTTACCCGGCACATGCTCCTTTCGGCGGGTATAAAAAGTCAGGCTTTGGACGCGAAACGCATAAAATGATGCTCAATCATTACCGCCAGACCAAAAACATGCTTATATCCTATGATAAGAATAAGCTCGGTTTCTTTTAAGAGATAGTAAAACCGGAATCCCTGCTCGTTAAATAAGCAGGGATTCCTTTTTATATGAAAGTATGGACTTAGAACGCGTAAAAATTACCGAAGCAGCTAAAAAAGTAATTGACGAACTGAGAGCGAAGCACGGTCCGCTCATGTTTCACCAGAGCGGCGGCTGTTGTGATGGGTCACAGCCCATGTGCTTTGAAGAAGGTGAGTTTAAGATTGGAGACAGTGATGTGCTGCTTGGGCAGGTACACGGCTGCAATTTTTACATGAACCGTGACCAGTTTGAATACTGGAAGCATACGCAGCTAACCCTCGACATTGTGCCAGGCAGAGGGTCCAGTTTCTCCTTAGAAATACCGCTGGGACTGCGCTTCCATATCAGGTCCAGAATTTTTACTGATGAAGAAATGGAGCGGTTGCAAACGATGTAGAGAAGGCATCTCCTGCCATACCTTGTACAGCTAACACAGTAAGAGGCGGCATCATATAGTCTGATACCGCCTCTTACTATGTTAATTATTGTTTTATGATTTCCCTATTACAGATAAATAGTATAGCAATTGGATTCACCGGCTTGCTTAGCATATAGCTGCTCGATTTTAGGTTTGGTCTCAAGCAAGGCGTAATCATCGTCTCCACCACGGGCCCAACCTAGGAGCGCTAAGGCAATAGCTGTGGCAATGGCTATCACAAAAGCTGGCCACCAGCCGTCAACCTTAAAGTTACCTACCAGTTTATCAACCAGTTTAATCATAAGGGCGGTCACAATCAGCCCGATAATGGCTTCCAGCAGGAAAAATGAAACCAGGTTAAGTACGCCGCGCAGCAGCCAGCCAATGGTTGCATTGAACAAGCCGATCAGAAAAGCCACCCAGAGCGCTGTCAGAAAACTCTTAACATGCACTTGTGGCATTATATAGGCCAATAACACAATGACACCAGCACTTACCAGTAAGTTGAGTATAAAATCCATAGTTTATAGTGTTTTAGTGACAAGATTTTGTCCTAATACGGATATGAACGCTTATAGATGTTCTTACTGTAATCAAAAGCTTGTATGGCCCTTCAGCTATTGTCTGGTGTAACTGGGCTTAAGCTTACTGCGAAAGGCATCTTCGAATTTTAAAACCTTGGGATGCGTGATGGATATTACATAAGGATCATCCGGGTTATTGCGGTAGTAATCCTGGTGATAATCTTCGGCAATCCAGAATTTACTGGCTGGCTTGAGCTCTGTGACAATCCGGTTACGAAAAGTACCGGCATCTTCTAAGGCGCGCATATAGTTACGGGCCTGTCTCCTTTGCTCTTCGTCGTGGTAATAGATGGCCGATCGGTACTGCTTGCCTACATCGGGCCCCTGGCGGTTTAGTGTGGTGGGATCGTGTGTGGCAAAAAACACTTCGAGCAGTTCCCGGTAAGTGATCACATTTGGCCTGTACCAGATCTGCACTGATTCTGCATGACTTGTTTTACCGCTGCTAACCTGTTCGTAGGTTGGGCGCTCTTCACTCCCGCCCGTATAGCCGGACTCCACACGGTCCACGCCTTTAAGACGTTCAAAATAAGCCTCCGTGCACCAGAAGCAACCTCCGGCGAACGTCGCTTTGCTAAGTCCGAGTGTGTCTGCACTGTCGCCGTAACTGTACGCACTCTGCTGCAAAATAGTCCGCTGCTCTCCCCCAGACTCCGTACAAGCCCAGAGCAGCAGTAATAAGGGAAAAAACAGGTAAGTATATTTTCGTTCCATACGCCACAAGCCTTACTATTGGCTACGCTAATTTAACCGGTTGGTATAAGTTTTTGTTGAAATTTTAAGTACTCTCCCCTCCGACCTTTCACTGCTGTCCGGGTTATGAATGCCATGCTTTTTATCGGCTATCACTTTGTCCAGATCCCATTCTACTCGCTTCCTGAAGGGAGCACGCCTTACATTACAATCTGACTTCGTACAAACCGGGCAGGACACTTCTACGCAGGGATCTGTGTGAATGAAAAGCTCAATATCAGGATCAATATGCTCACGTACCAACATGCCGACAGCCTCTACTTCTTCGTGAGCCTCCAACACCGTCAGGTACCATGGCACGGTCAGGTGGCAGTCTATATGCAGTGTGTTACCATACTTGATGACACGCAGATTATGAATATCGATCCAGTTCTCACGCCGGTTCTCATTCAGCACCTGTACAATGCGCTTTAGCAGCTCGTAGTCCGCCTCATCCATTATACCTGCCAGAGACACACGCAAAATGCGGTAACCGGTATAGCAGATAAAGGCTCCGAACAGAATAGCCACCGCACTGTCAAGCCATACCTGGCCGGTCAGGTACAGGAGCAAAAGCCCTATCAGAATGCCGGCAGTTGAGTAGGCGTCTGTTTTGAGGTGTTTGCCTCCGGCAACCAGCACCATGGATTTGGCCTTGTTCCCATGCCGCTCTGTCAGGTAGCCCACTATGTAATTGACAATACCAGAAAAAGCAATCAGGTATATACCTGCATCGAGTCGGGAGATGACCTGAGGCTCGAAAAGGTTATACACCGATTTCAGAATGATAGCACCACCTGCCACCAGGATGAGAGAACCCTCCAGGGTAGCGGCCACAAACTCTATTTTGCCATGTCCATAGGGATGGTTCAGGTCTCGAGGCCGGGCTGAAAGCACGAGACTGTACAATGAGAAGCCGCCCGCCACCACATTGATAATAGACTCCAGGGCATCGGTCAGTATGGAGTTGGAGTTGGTAAGATAAAAAGCCAGGAATTTGGCAAGCAGCAGCAGCACACCTACAACCAGCACGAGCAGTTGCATGCGTATGTTCTCGTTTTGCTGCTGCAGCAGTTTTATCATTGTGTTAGCTTGTTTTCGGTAGGTACAAGTCGTACCACCCTATACCTTACAAGGTACAAGGAACAGACGCCGAAGGCAAACATAGTGTATAGCGTAATTTGAAAAGAGGTGCAAAAATCAGCTCAAGGTATCTGCCAGGTCCAGCCAATTCGGGTTCATGGATTCAACCAGTCGAAGGTGCTCATCGGGGCTGGAGGATTTGATGTGGCGCTCACGCACCCGCGCTATTTCTTCCCGGTCATAATGCTCGTAGTACACCAGTTTGGGCGGGCTATTGTATGCACCATGAAGCGAAATTTGCTGTAGAAGATTTTCAGAAACGCCAATGTTTAACTGAGGCTGCGATTGGTCGCCTATGATGTAAACATAGTAGTGATTTGCGTGCTGGTCTGGCTGCATAAAAAAGGTAAGTTTGTTTCATGGTATACGAGAGATGCATCGCCTGGTTAGAAAACCTGCAGCCATTGACGGGCATCCTCCGGAAGGAAAAAAGTTCGCATGGAAATTCCAGTGCTTCTGTCCACTGTATTATCAATCTCGAGCTGTGTAAAGAATTCGTAAGAATAGATCCAGGCAAAGTATTTTACGCCTGCCTCACGCAATTTCGGTATCCAAACCTCGTTCATCCATTTCGTGTCACCTGAGTGTCCTGTCACTTTCGAGTTGTCATTCAAGATCTTGGTAATTTTGTACTCATTTACATAGTCAAGTATTTTTAAACATCCAGTGTGGCCTTTCTCGGTATTCAGCCAGCCTGTCCAGTTCGACAGCAAAATTTTCTCCTTTGGGTTAACCCTGATCTCCAGAAATTCACTCTGATGCACCAAAGATTCCTGATTTTCATGCACATACAACATAACGATTAGCGCTTTTATATCTTCATGTATTTTTTACCTGTTAAATAGACCTAATGTTACTTTAGCCATGCTAATCATTGAACTATCCTAATAATACACTCTTAAATATAACGTTTTTTGAACTTTAAACCCCTTTTAAAGTATTGTACTAACACTGCTCATTCGATAATAAACTTAAATGAATCATTATAAAGACAATTATTGTCATATAAGTTACCTTCCGGATACCAATCAAATCTATCTGAAATGGCACTTCCCCCATGCGAATCAAAACTAATCCATTGCTATGAAAAAGGAATTTGAAATGGCCATTAAAACCAGGCAGTGAGCTGGGTAACAGACAATAGTATTGGGTTTCAACCAGACCTTTCGATGCAGCGTGCCTTAGCTCAACTGGCAGCTAGTCGGATGAAGTATACGTTCCTTAAAAGATTTGCCCGCGTGACGCCGATGGATGTGTTTCAGGAATTGTTAACACATAAGATTCTCAATCAAATTAATGACCTGACTGTTACTACCATAGAGTACGAAGTATTTCATAACTCGAAAGATGCCCAGGTCTGGTGCGCGCAACTTAACCTGCTTTCAGTGAATTAATCAACGAAACCAAACTATACCTTCCAGATTCATGGCGCTTGGACCAAAACTGATCGAAAAGCTTAACAAGCTTTATACGCCTGACAGCAGACTTGACCAGCATTACAATGGCAAGGACCTGACCCTCATCACCAATGAAAAGGGAGAGGCGGTTACCTTGTTTATCGGCAAGCGGCTGGAGAATGGTGCGATTTCAGGGGAGCGCTATGTACGCAAGATCGTACGTGATAGCAAGACCGGGAAAGTGCTTCGAAGTCACTGGGATCTGAAGGGCAAGGTGACACGCAGTAACTGATCTTAGAGCTCTTGCATGTCAAAGTCTTTGCCACGGCCGTACCTGATCAGGTCGTGCAGCATGAATACTTCCAGGGTATGGAGATCCTTCACACGGTAGGCTCCCTCCTCTGGCATATCCAGCACCTGAAACTCGAAGCGCTCCCCGTAATTCTCCAACACATATTTCTTCCCTCTCCGCAGGTTGTCAAACGATATGGCCATGCTCTAATTTCTTTTTGACGATTTTCGGCAAGTATAGGCAGCTTTCAGGTCAATTCTTAATATATGGCTATCTTTGCCTGAAAAATAATTTAAGGTGCTAGAGATTTTATACGAAGACGAAAGCTACGTAGCGGTCAACAAACCAAATGGACTGCTGGTGCACCGTACACGCATTGCTGAGGAAAAGAAAGAGTTTGCCCTGCAAATGCTGCGCGACCAACTGGGTTTTCAGGTATATGCCGCACACCGATTGGATCGAGGCACCTCCGGGGTACTGCTGTTTGCTAAAAATCCAAAATCAGTTGCGCCTATTGTAAGCGCATTTGAAGATAAACAGGTAAACAAGGTATATTATGCTATCGTGCGCGGCTATACCCCTGAAGAAGACACAATTGACAGCCCCATACGACCGGATAAAGACCATAAGCATAAGGCGCCGCAAGATGCTGTAACGCACTACGAGCGCCTGGCTACAGTCGAGCTTCCTATACCTGTCGGTCGCTACAGCACCTCCCGTTACTCGCTGGTGAAAGTGGAACCGGAAACCGGGCGTATGCACCAGATCCGAAAGCACTTTGCGCACATCAGACATTACATCGTGGGCGACAAGCGGCACGGCGACTGGCGTCATAACCAGATGTTCCGTGAGCAACTCGGGTCACCTCACATGCTACTGCACTCCGCCACCCTCGCATTTGTGCATCCTGTGCATGGTGATATGATTGAGCTCAAGGCTCCCCTGCCCCAACACTTTCAGCGCTTGTGCCTGCAGTTTGGCTGGAAGGATGTTTTACAGAAAGATAGTTTAGTGACCGACCCTTCTTTGAATTAGGTATGATGTAGCATCTGCTTCACCATTTCGAGCTGCAGTTGAGCGACAAAAGCGTTTCTGGAATCGGCATTGAGGGCGGTGAGCAGATAGGCCATGCGCGAGAGCCGCCAGTCCTGCACCACTTCACCGTTTCGTGAGCGGTACACCACTTTAAAATTTTCCTGAAGCGGTACATGCATGCAATTGCATACTTCCGTAGCCCGCTTCACGGCATCGCTCAGTTCCTGCAGACTCTGACAGCCCTGCTGTTCCAGTAAGTCGCTGGCATAGCAGGTTAGGTTACGATCTGCCAGGCTATCAACAAAATCTTCGATGGGGTTATGGATACTGATATGGTCGATGGTCATTAACATGGCAAGGTGGGCTTAATGGTGTACTCTTACTGTTATACGCTGGCGGTCTTGCGTTGATGCAGTTCTCTAAGCCGCTCCATCAGGCTCCGCTCCTCTTCTGTGAGATGCACAGGTAGCTGTACTTCTATTTTTACGTACAAATCGCCGTGCTGGTCTGCTTTCCCATAGACGGGCATGCCTTTTCCCCGCAGACGAAGCGTTTTCCCGTTTTGAGTGCCGGCTGGTATTTTGAGTTTGATTTTACCGGTCAACGTATTGACCTGTACCTCTCCCCCCAGTATGGCGGTATACATATCGAGGTTGAGTCTGGTGTGCAGATCATCGCCCTGGCGCTCAAAGCCTGGCAAAGGCTGTACTTGAACGCGTATATATAAATCGCCGGCTACGCCCCCAGCCCCAGCCGGCCCGCCTTTCCCTTTGATACGTAGCACCTGCCCGTCAGAAACCCCGGGTTTGGTCGTAATCCGCAATTGCTGGCCGTTGACAGTCAGCAAACGGGAGGTGCCATTATAGGCTTCCTGCATGGTGATAAGCATTTCAGCTTCGTAATCCTGCCCTTTGGGTGTACGTCTGCCAGATCGGAAACCGCTCCCCTGCTGCGAGAACCCTCCGCCAAAGAACTGCTCAAAGAAGTCTGAGAATCCGCTGCCGCCCCCAAACATGTCACCCATGTCACCTTCGTAATAAGTGCCGCCATATCCACCGCCGGGACGCCCCTGGTACTGACCGCCCTGCTGCTGGAAGTGTCGCCAGTTAGCGCCCAGCTCGTCATACTGTTTGCGCTTCTGCTCATCCCCCAGCACTTCGTAGGCCTCACTTATATCTTTGAATTTCTCTTCGGCCGCTTTGTCCCCTTTGGTTTTGTCCGGGTGATACTTTTTGGCTAAAGCACGGTAGGCCTTTTTGATCTCAGCCTGTGAGGCAGATTTCTCTACGCCCAGTATTTTGTAATAGTCCTTGTATTCCATGCCTGTAAAGGTATAAAGGTCAGCTACAGGTATAAAACGCAAACCTGCACAGGGAGTTAAGCAGGTATTAAACAAAAAGCACTGCCCCGGGAGGCAGTGCTTTTAATCGATGTGGAATTCGTTGCGTTTAGATGGTATCTGTCACGACGAGCAGTGCGTAGATCACACCCGGAATCCAGAAGAGTAACGTCAGGATAAGGCTGATCCAGAACTGTGTGCCAAGACCTACGTGCAGGAATACGGCCAACGGCGGAAGCAGTACTGCCAGAATGATCTTGATGATGCTCACACCGCCACCACGGCGATCCTGCTTCAGGGCTTCGCGCACCTCTTTCTTAAACTCTTTCTTCTCTGCCTTGGTCATGTTGGCCAAACGCTCTTTCGCCATCGCCAGCGCTTCAGCCTCTGTCACCGTCAGTTCTTCTGCAGGAGCAGGGGCAATCGGAGCCACTTTAGGAGCTGGTGCAACAGGAGCGGCAGGTATAGCAGCAGCACTAGCCTCCAGTACAGGTTCCTCCACAGCTTTCTCAGTGGCCTTTTCTTCGGCTGCAGCCATGGCTACTTCGCTCAGCGATATTTCAGGGGCTACCTCCTGCTGTGGCGCAGGCTTTTTCATGTCATGATAAGGAGCCTGCTTGTGGCCGGCAAACTCGTAGTACTTGGCTGAGCTACAGGCAAACATCAGTTGCGCCGCTACCAGAACAAATACCAGATTAAGTAAACTTTTGATCTTCATAGTTTTAGGTTTTTAAAGTATTAAAAATAAAAAGATTGATCCCTGACAAAGGGTGTATATTACAGAAAGAGATAGTGCTATGGTTATATGCAAAACTCTTCATATATAACATACAGTACTGTATTACAGGTTATTTTGTTCTCTAAATAGCATTCTCAGATAGCAGGGTCCTGTTTCGGAGCACTACTTCCTGCAGTGTGGTGGCCAGTAAAGCTTGTATTTCCTGCCAGCGGGCACCTCCTTGCTGCGGGAATTTCTGGTTAACTTCGAGTTCAATGCCCACATATTCATCAGCCGTGAACTTGCGACGCAGGTATGTCGGGAAACCATCGGATATGCCCAGGTATGGGTAGTTGAAACGGACCAGCAGTTCTTTGTCGGCTTTGTTCAGAGCGGCCTTCCACTCCTTGCTGTAGGCCTGCTCGTGCTTTCGCTTCGGATCATAGAGTAAACCGATGTCAGCCTGCCGCTCATCCCCATCCAGCACCGGCGTGAAGGTATGGACCGCCACATGCAGCATGCGACGTCCCGCTGACACAAAATCAGAAACCATTTGCTCCACCTGTTCCCGATAAGGCTTGTAGTGTTTTTCAAGCAGACGCTCCTTTTCAGCGGGCGGCAGCACTTGTGTGAATTCAGAGAATAGCCTGGCATGGTGCAGCGAACGATTCAGTTCTACCAGCAGCCTGCTTGTTTCAGCGTAGAATCCCACATCAGCAATTGGTTTCATGGTCTGATATAGCTCCAATGCTCCGATGTCGTAGCCCTGGTGCGTTTTGAGTACGTCCTCCTGACCATGAAAGAGTGGCGCATAGGCAGATGGGATCAGGTTTCCTCCGTGTTCGCAGGTGAGTAATAGTCTCAGCATGGCTTATCAGGTATAAATACACCGCCCTGCCCCAAGCAGCGGGCAAGGCTCAGGTATACGCGATGAATGTCCTCCTCGCCCGGATTTTCACCCAAGGCTTCGACAATACGCTTGGAAAGGCAGCCACGCGACAGGATCACATTCAGTGCATGGGCCACATGGGGTTGCTCTTCCAGATTGAGGGTTTCGGCCACAATATGCTTCCACAATTCACCCACGGTACAATTATCTTCACAATCGAAGCCAAAGCAGTCGATGAAATCGCGGTCATTGATCACGGTTTCCTGTCCGCTGCGCACCACCTGCAGGAAGAGGTCAGACAGTCGGTTTTCATCCCATTGCTTCAATTTGTCTATACCTATCCAGCGCTCCCCTACCAGCGCCTGTATGGCCGCCACCACAGCTTGCAGCACGGCCAGGTCAGCCACCGGACTCTCCTGTATGTCAATGATGCGAATCTCGATGGCATTGCGATCGAAGCGGGCGATGGCTCCGCGTGAGTTCAGGAACTCTTCCTGCAGCACACCCTTCGGGTCATGTGGTGCAACAGCCGCATACATCCGGTTAAGGATCTGCTCCCGGTAATCCTTTTGCGTGAAAACAGGCTCGGGCACCACCTTGCCGGCAATGGCCGGAATCTTATCCTGGTTGTGGCGGTATACCTCCAGGCGGGTGTCCAGCAGACCAGAGAGCTTTCCATCCAGCACAGGTGAAGAGGCAGCCAAGGCAGGTATAAGCGGCAGCACCATCCGGATGGCCGCATGCAGCTTTCCAAACTCCTCGTCGTTGCCAAAAGGCAGGTTCAGGTGGGTGCTCTGCAAGTTGGCCCAGCCATGCCCGCGACAGTCAAAAATGCGGTTGTAGGCTTCGTAAACAGCATTATGCTCGTGGGGCCACAGTTTAGTTTCTTCGAAGGGATTCATCAGGGGGTGCGCTCCCGTCGGCAACAGCATGGCATTATGCTTCTCCAGCATCTGATTTATTTTCTTCACATGCTCCTGAAAGTCGTTTTCCAGACCGATCAAAGTATGGGTAGGGGTCTGCGTCTTCAGCTCCACAACATGCAAAACCAGTTCATTGGACCAGGCCATTTTGCCGAACTCCACATCCGACACGTAGGCACCTACCTCATCATAGATCAATTGATCTGTGATAGGCCGTACCTGCAGCGTGTCCCGGTCCACGATCATGTATTCCATCTCCACGCCATAGCCTTCAAACAGGTGCAGCGTCGCGGTTTTAGTACTCATCTGTTCTAACGTTCTTGTTGTCATCTATGCGTTTCTTTATGGATTTAAGGATAGCGGTATAAAGTTCTTTTTTCAATATCTGATCCTCACAGCCGGCATCAATGCTTGGGTTGTCATTCACTTCAATCACATAGGCCTTGCCGTCTATTTCCTTTATATCCACCCCATACAGCCCATTGCCAATCAGGTTTGCTGCCTTAATGGCCGTGTGCAGCACCACAAAAGGCACTTCTTCAAATGGCACTGTCTCGTGATCACCCTCTGTGTCGTTTTTCTTCTTGCCGTTCCAGTTGTAGATCTGCCAGTGCCCCTTGGCCATGTAGTACTTGCAGGCATAAAGCGGCTGCTTGTCCATGATCCCGATGCGCCAGTCAAAGTCGGTCGGTGTGAACTCCTGCCCGATGATCAGTTCTGAGTCGACGAGCATTTCATCCAGCTCACGCTGCAGACCTGCACTGTCTTTGGCCTTTACGACACCCTGCGAAAAAGAGCTGTCCGGCTTCTTCAGCACACAGGGTATACCGAGTTCCTGCTCTACAAGTTCGCGGTTGTCTTTGTGGATGATCATCGTCTTCGGTATCGGCACTTTGGCTTTGGTCAGCAGCTCAGCCAAGTATACCTTGTTGGTACAGCGCAGGATCGAAATCGGGTCGTCGATCACCACCAAACCGTCAGCATAGGCTTTACGGGCAAACTTGTAAGTGTGGTGATTGACAGAAGTTGTTTCGCGGATGAAGAGGGCATCAAACTCCGGCAGGCGACGGTAGTCGTCTTTGGTGATCATCTCCACATAGAAGCCCATTCCCTCACCGGCCTCTACAAAGTGCTGCAATGCCTTTTTGTTTGAGGGAGGCTCTTTTTCGTCCGGGTCCACCAGAATGGCCAGGTCATAGATTTTGTTGCGCCCGATCTTGGCACCCGAAAAGCGATGACGTGCGAAATAGGATTTGGCATAGCGTAACAGATAACGCCAATGGTGCTCCGGTACATCATTGATAGGTATAGCCGAAATACTCTGCAGCACCCATTCATCTTTGTAAACAAACTGCGCACGCAGCAGGGGAGCCTGAAACAGGTCATGCAAATGCTTACAGAGCTTTTCGTATTTCTTGGCCACGTTCTGCCCGAAGTAAATGCTCAGGGTAAAGGACTTGGACCGCAGACTTCCCAGCGTCTTCTGGATCAGTTCATTCAGCTCCACGGTAATCGCCCGCACAATGGTCGGGCTCTTGAGATCCTGCATAGTGGCCACGCTCGGGATGGGTTTATGCCCCCTGGCTTCAGCCAGAAGCGATACGTAGTAACCGGCGCTCTGGTATCTGTAAGAACGGCACAGGTTAAAAATACGGGCATTTTTTATATCAGTATAGGCAGTATCGGTCAGGTAGGTTTGTACATCCACTACTTCCACATCTTCAATCGCCACATCCCAGTCTTTGGAATAGTCCACAACTACTATTTTTCGCATGATTTATTCGTCGATAGGTTCAGATTTTGCGGGCTGTATGGCCAGCAGGTTGGCATCGTAGGTAGCCATGCCCAGCATAATGGAGTTGAGCAGGTGCGATGCCTTCACCTCGTAATAATTGTTTTGAAAGAATGGATTCTCCTGGTAAGGATCCGCCACCACAATGTGTTTCTGATCCTCTGCAAACCCGCAAAGCACCACAAAGTGTCCCATCGGGTAACCTCGCACATCATCGTAAATGGAGTTTCCGCTTTCGTCGCTGAACTCGCGGGCACTCTGGTAGAGGTAGGTCGCGCTGAGCCCTGTCAGCAGCGGAATGTCCCGATCAAAATACTCTTTCAAAAGACCCTTGGTCAGGTCGGTACAGCGCAACTCACCACCCCGCTGCAGGAAATCAATGTAGGCCAGGGTGGCCCTTCTGAACTTGGTGCCTTTCTTAAACTCCAGCTGCTCCTCCAGTCTGGCAATGATCTCATCATTGCTGAGCTGAAACCAGGTGGGGTCGAAGATATGAAGGTTGTAGGTATAGATGCGGGCCCGATAGCCGCGCTCCAGGGCATGACAAGCCAACAGCACCTCCAGCGTTCCGCCTTCGTCCAGGTAGGGCACTTCCTTGATCACCTCGCTCAGTGAGATGGGATCTTTGAAATAGCGATAAACCGCATGCAAACTGGTAGGTCCGCAAGTGGAATCATCAGGTTGCGTATGGATCTTGATCGGTATCACGGGCAGCTACTTTTGCGTTGCACTTTATATCAGTGTGCCTGTTATACGCGGACCATGCAAGAAGTTATCTGTATTTTAGAAAGAAGAATTAACAATATGCCGCAAGTCCAGCACAATTCTTGCGTGTAATTAAATGTGTTTCATTGGGGAATCTAAGCCATAAAATGTATATTGTCTTTTACCTAAAACTTACCTGTTATGAACTGGGCCTATCGGATAACAAAACGTGATAAAGTAGCATTTGCGCTGGGTTCAGTGTTTGCTATCATCATCCTGGCTAACTGGTTTGCCAGCTACAGCATTGGTCGTGTAAGCAATCAGTTCCGTGAAGTATACCACGACCGCCTGGTGCCTTCGCTGGTTATATCGGATGTGATGGAACGCTACTATCAGAACCGCCTGACACTCGAAGACCACATCCTGTCCACCGCTGCATCAGAGCAGGACAGTCTCCATCAGCTGGTGCTGGCAAATACGGAAGAGATCGAGTCCTTGATTGACAAATTTGAAAGCACATACCTGATCGAGCGCGAGAGCGAAGGTCTGGCCACTTATAAGATAGAGTTTAAAAAGCTAGTGGCTGTGCAGGATCGTATTCTGCAGCTAAGCAGTGCAGGCGACAAGGCCAAAGCTGAAAACCTGTACCGCACAGAGGGACACCAGGCCTTTCTGCATCTACTGGAGCCATTGCATGAGCTGATCGCGCTACAGGGAGAAGTTGGAAAAGAACTGTATCAGTCGGCCGACAGACAGGTTAAAACGCTTAAAGTACTTTCATACCTGGTAATCGGTATGTCGGTGTTCATAGCCCTGCTGATTGCTACACTGCTACAGGCTACACGCAAGCTGAAGAACATCAAGCCCCAGAATTATCACTGGAATTAGAGAGGTCAGGTAGGTTGCCTGATTTATGAAAAAGGGAAGCAAGTTAATTTCTTGCTTCCCTTTTTTGATGTCAAAAGCTGTCGACTCTTTTACTTTACCAGTTCACTGATGGCTTTGTTGGCTCTTTCAAAATTGAAGTCGGCTATTGTCTGGTTCATTAGAGAGCCAATTTCGCTGTTGCAAAGATTTCCGATGCTTCCTTCGTGGGTATGGCGCACAGCTTCAGGAACAACAAAAGTACCTGCTTCAATTCGCTCTCCTACCACCTTATACGCATCCCGAAAAGGCATACCTGCCAGTACTTCCGCATTTACGGCATCGACACTGAAGGCGTATTTGTATTTCTCTTCTTCCATGATCTGATCACGCACTTCCAGCTGCGGCAGCATGAAAGTCATCATTTGCAGGCAGTCTTTCAGTTCCGTGATGGCTGGGAAAAGTGATTCCTTGAGTAGCTGGAGCTCCCGGTGATAGCCAGAGGGCAGGTTGATGAGCAGCATGGAGATCTCCGTGGGCAGCGCCTGCAGCTTGTTGCACTTACCACGCATGATCTCAAACACGTCCGGGTTCTTTTTGTGCGGCATGATGCTGGAGCCGGTGGTGAGGTTATCCGGAAGACGCACAAAAGCGAAGTTCTGGCTCATGTACAAACACAGGTCCATGGCCATGCGTGCCAGCGTCGCGGCAACCGAGGCAATAGCTGTACTGACTACACGTTCCGTTTTACCACGGCCCATCTGTGCATACACCACATTGTAGTTCATGGTGCTGAAACCCAATAAGTCAGTTGTCATCTGGCGGTTGAGCGGGAAAGATGAACCATAACCGGCGGCAGAACCAGTGGGTTTTTGTCAGTCACTTTGTAAGCCGCCTGCAGCAAAAGCACATCGTCTACCAGACTCTCGGCATAGGCGCCAAACCACAACCCAAAAGAAGACGGCATGGCTACCTGCAGGTGGGTATAGCCAGGCAAAAGCTTGTCTTTGTGACGCTCGCTCTGCTCCTGCAGCACATCAAACAACGCTCTAACTTCCTGCACGAGTTGCTGCAGTTCATGGCGCAGGTATAGCTTAAGATCGACGAGTACCTGGTCATTGCGCGAACGTCCACTGTGGATCTTCTTTCCTGCTTCCCCCAGCTTGCGGGTCAGCTCCAGCTCTACCTGGGAGTGAATGTCCTCCACTCCCGGCTCAATCTCAAAATCACCTGCCACAATGCGGTGGTAGATCGCCTTCATCTCTTGCTGCAGGAGTTCCAAATCTTCCTTCTCCAGTAAGCCCACCTGCTCCAGCATACGCGTGTGCGCCAAAGACCCCAGCACATCAAAAGCAGCCAGCTGCATGTCAAATTCAGGGTCACGACCCACGGTAAACTGCTCTATCTCTTTTTTGACGTCGGTGTTCTTTTGCCAGAGTTTCATGGGGTTATTTTTGAATGAGTAATTGAGTGAATACTTTATGTCATTTCGAATGCAATGAGAAATCTGAATTAGGTCTGGTTCGTAATTGATTCAGATCTCTCCTAACGTCGAAATGACAGCAACCTGTTTACAATTATTTTACTACCTTTTCAAGTATATTGATGTAAAGCGCTATACCCTCTTCTATTTCATCCAGGTAGATGAACTCATCCGCCATGTGTGAACGGGCAGAGTCGCCGGGACCGAGTTTGAGTGAAGGTATAGAAAGTAGCGCCTGGTCAGAAGTGGTGGGTGAACCATAGGTGCTGCGCCCGAGGGCTATACCTGTTTGTACCAGCGGGTGCTCCATCGGTATAGAGGAGGGCTTCAGCCGCATGGAACGAGGCGTCACTTCAGCTTTCACATGCTGCCGGATTACCTCGAGCACTTCTTCCATACTATAGGCATCGGTCAGGCGCACGTCTACCGTGAACCTGCACTTGTCCGGTACCACGTTATGCTGTGTGCCCGCCTCTAGCATCGTCACAGACATTTTCACCGGCCCCAGATGCTCCGACACTTTCGGGAAACGATAGGTCTGGAACCAGGTGATATCCGGCAGTGCTTCATAGATGGCGTTCAGACCTTCTTCACGGGCAGCATGGCCGGAGCGACCGATAGCCACGCAGTCCAGCACCAGCAACCCTTTTTCAGCCACAGCCAACTGCATCAGCGTTGGTTCCCCGACAATAGCTGCCTCCAACTCACCGAGCTCCGGCAGCACCAGTTCCAGCCCATTCCGGCCAGAAACTTCTTCCTCAGCAGTAGCGGCATACACCAGGTTATATCGAAGCCCTTCCTGCTCATAGAAGTATAGAAAAGTCGCCAATAACGACACAAGGCAGCCACCGGCATCATTACTTCCCAGCCCGTACAGTTTCCCATCTTCTACAGTAGCTGCAAACGGATCGCGGGTATAACCAGTGTTTGGCTTTACGGTATCGTGGTGTGAATTAAGCAGCAGCGTAGGCAGTATCGGATCGAAATGCTTGTTAAAAGCCCATATATTGTTGAGCCTCCGGTGCACCTCCACTCCTCTTGACTCTATGAAAGCAGCAATTGTACTAGCTGTTTTGTCCTCTTCTCTACTGAAAGAGGGTATAGCGATCAGCTGCTGTAACAGATCCAGTGCCTCTGGGTATAGGTTCTTCTTATCCATGTTTCAAGGTGATAGTCGTGCCTGAGAATCCCTGGGCTGTAGCAAGTGAGGGTAGAGCCTCTGCCTCCCCGATCAGTACCGCACTGACGCCATGTTGCAAGGCAGCAAAAGCGTTGTCGAGTTTTGGAATCATCCCGTCTTTCACCACACCTTCGGCCTTCAGGCTGCTATACCTGTGCTGATCGATGTGTGAAATAACAGCATCATCATCTTCGGCATCAGCCAGCACCCCCTTTTTCTCAAAGCAATATACCAGCTTCACCTCGTAGTGTGGGGCCAGCGCCTTAGCTAATACAGAGGCAATGGTGTCGGCATTGGTGTTGAGCAAACTGCCCTGACCATCGTGTGTGAGCGGAGCAAACACAGGCGTAAGACCTGCCTGTAAAAGCGCTTCTAATGCATTTGCGTTTACAGTCTCCGGTCCTGCTATGTCGCCGGCAAAACCATAGTCAACTGTTTTAACAGGACGCTTGGTGGCAGGTATGGCATTGGCATCGGCCCCGGTCATACCGATGGCATTGCATCCCAAAGCCTGCAGCTGCGCTACCACGTTTTTGTTGATGAGCCCAGCATAAACCATCGTCACCAGCTTGAGTGTCTCAGCGTCGGTCAGGCGGCGGCCCTCTACATAAGCGGGTTCTATGCCGAGCTGCAGCCCGATCGTAGAGGCAATTTTGCCGCCGCCATGCACCAGTAGTTTCGGACCAGGCAGCGCAGCGAAATCAATCAAAAAACGCTGCAACCGCTCCGGGTCATCCAAAACATTTCCGCCAATTTTTATGATGTACATATTGTGATTGAGTGATTTGGTGAATGAGTGAGTTAGCGATTTGAATAGTAGGTTTGTGAGTGGTCGATGGAGTCAATGAAATGGTCTAGCGAAGTCGATGATTGTGTAGGGACAGGTCGTGACCTGTGCGCAGGTATAGCGATCGGCGACTACAAACAAAAAATGATTTGTTTTTGTACCATCACATATAACACACAACTACTATATGTGATTCGTGCTTGATTCGGACAGGTCGCGAACTGTCCCTACACCTGAAATATCGCAAAACCACTCAATCAAAAACCACTAAATCATTTCCCCTCCAGCATCCGCTTTAGTACAGCCTGCGCCGCATAAAGCCGGTTGTTTGCCTGCTCAATAACCAGTGAGTTCGGTCCGTCCAGCACTTCATGGCTTAACTCCAGACCGCGGCGCACAGGCAAGCAATGCATTACTTTGGCGTTGTTAGTCAGGGCAAGCTTTTCGTTGGTGATCATCCAGCCTTCGCCGTCTGTTAGTACTTGTCCGTACTGCTCGTAGCTTGACCAGTTTTTCACATACACAAAGTCAGCATCTTGCAACGCCTCATCCTGATTGTGCAGCACCTGTGCGCCTTTGGTAAATTCTTCTGCCAGATCGTAGCCTTCCGGATTGGTAATCACGAGCTCTACATCCGCCTGCTGCATCCACTCCGCAAAAGAATTAGCCACGCAATGCGGAATCGGTTTGATGTGCGGTGCCCAACTCAGTACTACCTTCGGTTTCTTTCCAGCTGTCGCCTGCTCTTTTATCGTGACCAAGTCGGCAAGACTCTGCAGCGGGTGACGCGTGGCCGACTCCAGACTAACAATCGGAACGCCGGTCAGCTCGATGAATTTGTTCAGCAAGTCTTCGCTATAGTCCTCTTCTCTATCCTGTAGTTTCGGAAAAGAGCGGATGCCGATGATGTCGCAATACTGCCCCATCACAGCAGCGGCCTCCCGGATATGCTCCACCGTGGTGCCGTCCATGATCACACCATCACGGGTTTCGAGTGCCCAGCCTTCTTTGTCGAGGTTCATCACCATTACGTTCATACCCAGGTTCATACCTGCCTTTTGGGTGCTCAGGCGGGTACGCAGACTTGGGTTCATGAAGATAAGTCCAAGCGTTTTATCCTGACCTAGTGCTTTGTGCGCGTATGGGTTATTTTTCAGTTCGAGTGCTTCGTTCACCAGGGCGGCTACGTCCTGCACATCGTGTACGGAAGTGAATTGCTTCATCAGGCAGTTACTTTTTTACTAAGGATCGTGGAAAATGCTTTCAGGAATTGGTCGGCTTCGGATTTGCTGATGGTGAGTGCCGGCAACAAGCGTAGCGTATTCTTGTTAGAAGAACTGCCCGTGAAAATGCCGAACTCATTAAGCAACAGCTTACGTATACCTGCGCACGGCTCGTGCAGTTCTATGCCAATCATCAAACCCATTGCACGCACTTCTTTCACGCCCGGCATCCCTTCGAGTTTCTCACGCAGGTAATGCCCCATGATGGTAGTATTATACAATAACTCTTCCTTCTCAATTACCTCCAGCACCGCAATAGCCGCCGCACAAGCCATGTAATTGCCGCCAAAGGTGGTTCCCAGTAATCCGTGGCGCGCCTCTATTTCCGGGCTGATCAGTACGCCACCCACCGGAAAACCATTGCCCATACCTTTGGCTACGGTGATCAGATCTGGCTTGATGCCTGCATGCTGGTGCGCGAAGAATTTACCGGAACGGCCGTAGCCTGACTGCACTTCATCCAGTATCAGCAGCGCACCCACCTGTTTACAGCCGGCTTCCAATGCTTTTAAAAAATCCATATGTGGGATGTTTACCCCTCCAACACCCTGTATACCTTCCACGATCACAGCAGCCAGTTCCTGCCCATGCTGTTGCAAGGCCTCTTCAAAGGCAGCCACATCATTAAAAGGAAGGAAAATGATATTCTCGGTCTGGTTGATCGGAGCCACGATGCTCGGATCATCCGTGGCAGCGACGGCAGCTGAGGTGCGGCCATGGAAGGATGCCTTAAAGGAGATGACCTTTTTGCGACCTGTCTGGAAAGAAGCCAGTTTCAAGGCGTTTTCGTTAGCTTCGGCGCCGGAATTGCACAGGAAAAGGCTATAGTCTACGTAGCCGCTGAGCTTGCCCAGTTTTTCGGCCAGTTCTACCTGCAGCGGATTCTGCACGGCGTTGGAGTAAAAGCCGATGTCGTATAGCTGACGCGCGATGCGCTTCACATAGTGAGGGTGAGAGTGACCGATGGAGATAACAGCGTGACCGCCGTACAGGTCGAGGTATTTGCGGCCTTCTTTGTCCCAAACAGAAAGACCAGCGGCTCTTACAGGTTCGATATCGAAGAGCGGGTAAACATCAAAGAGGTTCATGGCTATGGAATTAGATGTAGGAGGTTAAGAAATAGATGTAAAACAGGGTTCTTGGGTATTTGAGCATGCTTACTTTAATTGCTGATTGTTAATTGCTTTAATCTTCTAGAGTACCCTCGCTCGCGTCCCGCGAGTGTGAGTTATTTAGCGGACTCTGGCCGCTACTTTCTGTATCTCTCGGCACAAGTGGCGGGACGCCACTGAATAGCTCACACTCGCGGGACGCGAGCGAGGGCGTGTTCAATTATATTAGAAGGCCGTTGCTTTCAACTTCAAGCCAGTTGTCTCCTCCAGCCCGAATACAAGGTTCATGTTCTGCACGGCCTGTCCCGCAGCGCCTTTCAGCAGATTGTCGATCAGGCTGGTGATGACCAGCATCTGACCGTGCTTCTGCAGGTATAACAAACACTTGTTGGTGTTCACCACCTGCTTCAGGTCCGGGTTTTGTGTCGTGACAATGGTAAAAGGATGCGAAGAATAGTAGTTCTTGTACAGTTCCTGTGCTTCCTCCAGCGACAAATCGGTTTGCAAGTAAGCTGTGATGAAAATGCCCCTTGCAAAAGGTCCGCGGTAAGGTATAAAGTGTATGTCTGGCTGATTCTCTGGTTGAAGGCTCAGCAGACTGCGCTTGATCTCGCGCAGATGCTGGTGCTCCATCACTTTGTAGGTCGAGATATTCTCGGTACGCCAGCTGAAATGTGAAGTCGCGCTCAAACTCTGGCCTGCTCCTGTCGATCCGGTTATACCGCTCACATGCACCTCAGCATTAAGCAAATTCTGCTGAGCCAGCGGCAGCAAAGCCAGCTGTATACCTGTAGCGAAACAGCCCGGGTTGGCAATGTGCTGCGCCTGCTGTATCTGCTCACGCTGTAACTCCGGCAAACCGTACACAAAGCCTCTTTCTCCGGCCTCAACCCTATCACTTAAAGTACTTTCGTTCCAGCGGAAATCCTGACTCAGGTCAATGACCTTGGTCTCGGCAGCCATTTCGTATTCGGCCAGAAATTTAGCAGCCTCCCCATGCCCGGCGCACAGGAAAAGCACATCGACCGATATAGCCGCATCAGCAGAAAAAAGCATTTCTGTTTCGCCCAGCAAATCCGGGTGTGCGGCGTATACCGGCTTGCCCGCCTGGCTGCGGCTCTGCACGAAAGCCAGCTCCACGTTGGGGTGCAGCAAAAGCAGACGCAAAAGCTCGCCACCGGCGTAGCCCGCCCCGCCTACTATACCTGCCTTTATCGTAGCTGCCATTATAGTTCGGTGTTGTTGATCTTGTGGTACATCATGGCCTGGTTGCCGAATATCTTCGAGAAACCTTTCACGTCCTCACCTGACCAGGCATTGTTCATTTCGCCGTAGCTGCCGAACTTAGACGACATCAGGTCATGCTCCGACTCTATACCTTCCACCTGGAAGCGGTAAGGCGCCAGCAGCACATGTACTTTGCCGGTCACATTCTCCTGTGTTTCCTGCAGGAAGGTCTCGATATTACGCATGGTCGGGTCGATGAACTGCCCCTCGTGCAGCCAGTTGCCGTACCAGGTCGCCAACTGGTCTTTCCAGTAAAGCTGCCACTTCGTGAGCACGTGTTTCTCCAAGGTATGGTGCGCCTTGATGATCACCATCGGAGCCGCCGCCTCAAAGCCAACTCTTCCTTTAATACCGATGATCGTGTCGCCCACGTGGATGTCGCGGCCAATGGCAAATGGACCCGCTATACCTTGCAGCGCCTGAATAGCCTGCACCGGGCTGTCGTATTCCTGATCGTTGATACCTATCAGCTCGCCTTTCTCAAAATGCAGCGTCACGCGCTCAGGCTGCTCTTTGGTCAGCTGCGTTGGGTAGGCCGACTCCGGTAGTGGCTGGTGCGAGGTAAGGGTTTCTTTACCGCCAACAGAGGTACCCCAGATACCTTTGTTGATCGAGTACTGTGCTTTCACAAAGTCATACTCCACGCCGTGCTGTTTCAGGTACTCAATCTCTTCCTCACGCGAGAGTTTCATGTCACGGATCGGTGTAATGATCTCTATCTCCGGAATCATCACATGAAAGATCATGTCAAAGCGCACCTGGTCGTTGCCTGCTCCCGTGCTGCCATGCGCCACATAGTCTGCTCCAAGAGCTTTGGCGTGACGGGCAATGGCCATGGCTTGTGTCACACGCTCGGCACTCACCGACAGCGGATAGGTATTGTTTTTCAGCACGTTCCCGAGATCAGGTACTTGATACAGCTCTGGTAGTAGTACTCTGTTTCGTCCAGATTCGTGTGCTGCGTCACGCCCAGATCATAGGCACGCTGTTCGGTCTGCTGCAGTTCCTCTTCCGAAAAGCCGCCGGTATTCACGAGAACGGAATGTACTTCCAGGTCTCTTTCAGCTTTCAGGTACTTTACACAGTAAGAGGTGTCGAGGCCGCCGCTGAAGGCTAAAACAACTTTCTTTTTCATGCTAACTTTAAATGCTTGTCGGGTTGATGTTCGGGTTAGTGTGGCCTTGCGCAAAAGTGCCGTAGCCAACAGGTATAGCCGGTTCTTCAATTGGCGTCAGGATCTGCAGCTGTTCACGGGCGATCGGCTTTTGCTCGCGGGCCGGATCGTAGAGCATGGCGGTGCAGAGGCAGTTGCTGCGGTTCTTCATCACCAGAATCTCATAGTTTATGCAGCTCTTGCAACCACTCCAGAAAGCGTCATCGTCAGTCAGCTCCGAGTAAGTAACCGGACGGTAGCCCAGGTCAGAGTTGATCTTCATCACGGCCAGACCGGTGGTTAGGCCGAAGATCTTGGCGTCCGGGTATTTGGTGCGCGAAAGCTCAAATATCTTCTGCTTGATAAGTTTGGCCAGTCCGCTTTTGCGAAGTTCCGGCGACACAATCAGGCCAGAGTTAGCAACATACTTGCCATGGCTCCACGTTTCAATGTAGCAGAAACCTGCCCACACGCCGTTCATGTCCAGGGCGATCACCGCTTTGCCTTCCAGCATTTTCTGGGCGATGTACTCGGGTGTGCGCTTGGCTATACCTGTCCCTCTGGCCTTGGCAGACGCCTCCATTTCATCGCAGATCTGAGCAGCGTAGCCGGTATGTTGCACATCGGCAACGGTAATGATAAAAGGTGATGGATTCATTTTGGAAAATATATACCCCAGCTATGACTGTGCATAACCAGCTGATACAGAACTAAAACAATCAGAAACAATGCTGTAGAAAGGCTATGCAGCTAAGCATACCTTCGTCAGGCAACATGTTATCACTATAAGAAATGGGGAAGAATGACCACCACGTAAGCAGTCGGGAAGCACGTCGGCCTAGGGCCTGTAGCGGACCACGGCGTTAATGGCCCTCAAAACTATCCTGGCAGACAGGATAGAAAAAGACGCACCCTTCGGAGAAAGGTGATTTACCATCGCTGATGATAAAGTCGGCTTTTTTTTCATTTTAAAATTCAGTTCGATCTTTTAAACAGGCCTCTGCCTGTTATGGAAAGCAAAGGTTTTGAAATAATATCGAATTAAACAACAAAGAGTTGTAGTTTATTGTAAAATTTACACAATCTGATAAAATGTTACAACATTTACCTCACGTACTACTAAGACTTCACCTTAAATACGGATTATCCAATCAACAGAGATGTAACGGTACCTGTGAAAAGACGGGTTTTGTGTATCTTGCGGCACCATGAAAAATCTGTCTTTAAGTGTCATCATCGGCATCCTTTTCTCTGCTATTGGCACTGCCTCCCTTTTCCTGACCCGTGACCCGCTCATGGCTGCCATCTGGCTCAGCTTTGGTAACGGACTTATCCTGTCGAATCTGCGATTTAGCAGACCTGATGCAGCCGGAAATATGGTAGCAACACCTGTCCCTAAGGTTAGATTCTATGTCGGCATTGCCTGATCGTGATGGCTGTTGTTCTGCTGGGGGTACAGGTATACACGGATATGCAACAGGCCTAAATCAGATCCTGCTCTGCAGAACCATTTCCACGTTAACTAATTTGGAGTCGCGCTTAAGCCTCATTCTCAGCTTGCGGCCTGGCTTGGTGTCAAAGAGCTCGAGCAGTTCATCCAGCGCCAGTTCTTTGCAATCGCGGCCGTTGATGTTGATGAGCTGATCACCTGGCAGCAGTCCACTCTCCTTGGCCGGGGAGTCGTCTATCACATGCGACACAATGTAAAAGTTGGCACCAGGCAAGGGTGTACTAATCTCGAAGCCTGTCATGTTGTAGTAAAACGGGTCGCGGTATTTGCGGTTAGGAACGAGTATCATGCGCTCGTGCGGGTAGTCAAAAATAACGGTGAATCGTTTCAGAATATCGGAGCCCAGGTTGCCATTGCGGTTCGCCAGGTTGAGCGCTGCTTTGATCGACTCTTCGTCCGGAAAGGAAGCAGGCAGATCCTGCAGCTCATACTTGCCAAGCGAAAAACTATTGATCCGCCCGATCTTACCGTTGATGTCGCCGCTTAATCCGCGCCCCAGGTAAGCCTCCATCACTTTGGGCGGCAACTGCAGGCGATCGTTTGTGGGCAGGTAGAGCGAAACTGAATGGCTTGCCCCCGTATCGATCACCAGTTTCACTTTAATCGAATCGCCATTGTGCTGCCGCACTCCCGCCTCCACATAGGCCTTGGTGTTCTCGATGTGGAGCGGGTATACCTCTCCTTTTTTCGGAATTTTGAGCTTAAGGTCGGGTCGGTATAGCGTTAAAGTTTTGCTGCTGTAGTTAATCTTGACGATAAAATTGCGGAAGATATCATACCCGATAATACCATGTATGGACATTCCCATACGTGTCGACAGATTGAAAACATCTTCCATCAGCACATACACCTCGTGGTTCATTCCCATGATGCCCGGCATGCGCATGTAGTTTCCTTTTGAGTAAAGCGCCTCTATCTCGTGCCCGGTGCCCAGACCCTGTATCGAAATACGACCGGCTTCGTGCAGGCTGAGGGAATCAGAGTAATGCAAACGGGTAATCAATGTATTTTTCACACCGGAGTCCAGTATGAAGTTGAGCTGTTTGGAGTCATTGATCTGCACCGGAATGATGATCAGATTGTGAACCAGCTTGAAGGGAATGGTAATGCTCTTGCGCTTTGACGTAAAGTAAACCGTATCGCTGGCAAAGGCCTGCCCTATTGCTTCGGAGAACAACAGACAGAAGCAAAGACAAAGCAGGATGAAGCGGGAAAACCTTGTCATGACAAAATCTACATAAGACACAGACAATCAGTCTTATTAGTATACGTAGATTTTAAGCCAGGATAGCATGGATACTGAATAATATTGCTTTAGTGCAACATTGAGCAGATTTTTTTCTTCCCTGAAAGCAATTCATGATGCAGATTGTAACAGAGAAGCGCTGTTATAGCTGTAGGTAACAAGTGGTGGTGGGAGTCACTTTACAGGTATAGTCAGCGCTTCAGCTACTGCTACTTTGGTTAATTCTGATTAAACTTCAGAAGCGTAGCTATACCTATCCTGAAACCCATTTCCTGGAAGCTGCGGTCATTGAAAGAGGCCGCCGTTTCGATGCGGAACACCCGGAACACATTATCCAGCGAATAGCCAACTTCATAGTAGTGCGGCGAGTGCTGCGTTTTGAGGTAGTTGAAGAAGATGTTCTCTTTTATACCTGTGAAGCGTACCTCCGGTATCTGGGTGAGCAGGAACTTGCGGAACTGGTAGTGCGTGTGCGCCGAAAGGTAGCTGCCGTTGGTGCTGTACTGGTAGTAGTCGAGCAGGCGGAAAGAACCGGCCGGTTTGAGACTGCTCAGGATGGTGCGGTTGCCGTCGAAGTGGTTGTAGTCCATGAAGTACATGCTCTTGCTATTGAGGAACGTGCCCCCGCGTAGCTCAAACTCCAGCTTGCCCCGCACCCCAAAAGCCAGCGCATGGTTGATGCCCAGCTGCACCTGGTCAAAATTCACGTCACTGCCCAAAATACCCGATACACCCTTGCGGTACATCAGCAATAGCTCCGGCGACTTTTCCATGATTGGATACTTACGTCCATTGTACATGCGGTAACGCTGCACCGGGCGATAGCTTACATTAGCCTGCAGCACCAGCGCCTCGTGCTTCGGAAACTCCGTGCTTTCCAGCTCTATGTTATCAGGTGTGCTGGGCGTGAAGAACCTGTCTGCGTCGGAATAGAAGAAGCTGCGGTCGGTGTTGTTGTAGAGCTGACTGCGCTGCGACCACTCCAGGTTTCCGCTCACCTTCAGCCATACCGAAGGCTTGTACTCAAAGCCCGTCTCTACAAAACTCTTTTCGTAGATTTTCATGTAATTGCGGCGGAAAAGCAGCGTGCTGAGTGTGTTGATATGCGGGTGGATCGGGTTATCGCTGTTGAACTGCTCCACAAACTGACCGCCTTCCAGGTATAGCAGGTGCGATTTACCTTTACTCCTGACCGTATGCGTCAGCCTTGTCTTGGCATAGAACGT